>BHEQ01000241.1 GCA_003864535.1 Gammaproteobacteria bacterium | reverse complement strand
GAATTTTTTGTACCCTTAATTAAAGCACTACAGCATAAGTCAGAATACTCTAGATTTAATTCTAATTTTTCAGAAAGTAACTCAAGAGTAAAAATAATCAATAAAATTAAAAATAAACTATTAATTGAAGAACATAGTAAAGATAATAAATCTAGATTAGATTAATAGACCTGCCATGGAATTAATCTAATTATAGAAAAATATAGAAGCCCCGAGTAATCTCTATTTCGACCAAATAGAACTAAGTGCCGCCTTAAATTGAGTACATTTTTGAACTGAATTTTCAGATTCACTAAAAGAACGTCCTACAATAAAAATATCGACGGCAATCTCTTTAAATATTGGTAAATCATCCAACGAAATACCGCCAGTTACAGAAATGTTAAAGCCAATATCTGATAAAGCTTTTAAGGTATCTAAATCCTGTTTTTTCCATTTTAAACCACTTGCTTGTGCATCACGTCCACGATGAAAAATAACTTGATGTAATCCTAATTTATGCCATTCTTTGGCATCTTTTAACGTCCAGTTACCAAATAACTCTATTTGAATATCATGTGTACTAGTCTTTGTTTTCGCATCATAATAATTAGCAATCTCTAATGCTTTTACCATGGTTTCAAGTGGGGCTGCGCACATAACCGTCATCCAATTTGCTCCTGAATTAAATGCCATTTTTGCAAGGTTTTCTGCTGCGTCTGCTACTTTAAAATCAGCCACCAGAATCTGATCTTGGGTGCAAATCTTACTCAATTGAATGAGTGCCTGTTTACCCTGAGCTAAACATAATAAAGTGCCTGCTTCAATAATATCCACATGTGGACTCAATATTTTTGCCAAACTTAGCGCAGCTTCCATTTCAGTATGATCTAGAGCAAGTTGCAATTTAGGAAAAGTCATTTTTTAATCCTTTTATTTATTAATTTATTTATTTGGTAATTAATTATTTTATTTTGTTTCAAACTCTGCAAGTAAGGCTACGAATTTCTTATATTTTTGATACTTATTTTGATATGCCTCAAAGTATTCTAAACGCGGTAGTACCCTTTTCTTTGCAATATCCATCACAGCAATGGCACTCCAGTAATCAGGATATTGACCTACCGCAATTGCGGCAGATAAAGCTGCGCCTAAACAACCTGTTTCTTCAATATCTGATAACTCAATTGTTTTATGTGTTAAGTCAGCAAACATTTGCATCCAAATCGCTGAGCGTGCAGAACCACCTGTCACAGAAATAATTTGTGCCTTTGGAAATAGGATAAACATTTTTTCAAGATGAACTAGATGACAAAATAAAATTCCTTCATACACTGCCTGAAAAATATCCGCCTTTGAATGCGTAGATTGCAACCCCCAAAAAGAACTTTTTAAACCAAGACCTGCATTAGAACCGTATAAAAAAGGTACAAATATAATTGAGGTCGCAACAGGAGCCAAACTGCCTACGAGTTGATTAATTTTAGAGTAATCTGTCACATTTAATTGCTTCGCAACCCATTCCAAATTAGCGGCAGATGTAGGACTTGCCTCATGCACAATATAGTGTTCTTTTTGTGCGTGATGTCCATATACAAAAGGATAGCTTTGCTTGGTGTCAATACTCGTTGTCACACCTGTGCTAACTGACCATGTTCCCATCACTGCATTAATTTTTGTGTCATCTTTAATGCCAGCACATAAAGCTGTTGCAACAACATCAAATAGACCACCTGCTACAATTGTAGTAGGAGATAGCCCAAGATCTTTGGCAATTTCAGGTAGCAGTGTGCCAGCAATTTCAGATGCACCAATAATTGGTGGCAATTTAGTATAGATATCCTCTATCCCAAATTCGCTTAATAGCTCAGGATCATAGCTATTTGTCTGTGCATTAAAATAGTTAGATTCAGAAATATTAGTGATTTCACACTGTACTTTGCCTGTCATTTTAAAGCGTAAAAAATCATGCCCCATAAGAACAGCAGCAATTTTTTTATAACGCGTCGGTTCATTGTCTTTAATCCACCTTAAAATAGAGACAGGATGCCCAGTCCATAAGGTTTGCAATGTAAATGGATATATTTTTTGTGGCAAACCAACTTGTTGCCATTTTTCAACAATTTTTAAAGAACGTTGATCAGAAGATAAAATAGCAGTGCCTAACGGCATGAATGCATGATCTAATAAATAAACTCCTTTACCTTGGGCTGAAATTCCAATCCCTTTAATCTGAGCTATAGGAATAGAGGTGCGAGCTACGACATTTTTAATAACTAAGCATGCGCGTTCCCAAAAATCCTGCATATCTCTTTCTGCATAGCCTGCATGTGGTGATAAAATCTCTAAGCTAGTTCGTTCAATCGCTTGTTCCTTACCATATTGATCGTAAATACCCGCTTTTAAAAACGTACCACCACAATCTAGCCCGATGAAATAATTCATTTTTAATTTTATTCCTATATAAATTAAGGTAGCTACTTTGCAGTATTAACATAGTTGTTTTTATATACTACATTTTGAATATTAAATAATGATAACATTAAATCAACCAGTTAAAGAAGCCTCACCCCAGACCTCAACACCATTAAGTTAAGGGCTTACTGAGTTTCCCCCTAAATTCCCCTTCGCAGGGGGACTTTTACAGCTCCTCCACTACGAAGGGGAGGTTGGGAGGGGTTCTTTTAAATAACCAATTATATTCTTTAAAAAATATAAAAATATACAGAGCAGCTCTAATAGG
>BHEQ01000240.1 GCA_003864535.1 Gammaproteobacteria bacterium | reverse complement strand
TTTGCTTCAATAATTAATTAATTCATCAAATATCCTTTTTTACTTTTTACTTTTTATTTCATACATTTTAACTAAATTACAGGTAAAGAAGCCTAAGCTTAACCCCACCCAGTCTCCCCTTTACAAAGGAGGAGCTTTAAAATCCCACCTGTTAAGGTGGGATTTAGAGGAGGAGCATAGTCAATTTTAATCAGCTCTCATCATCATTATGTTCAAGCATGGTCTTTGGATCATTAAACTGCTCAATGTTCAGCGATCCCATTTCTCGATCAGTGATCACCGCGCAAGTTAGTGTTCCTGATACATTTGTTAAAGTTCTTGCCATATCAATAATTGGATCAATCGCAAGCACCATGCCGATAAGTACAAAATGCTCCGCCATTCCCATTCCAGATAAGGCAATAGTTGCCGCAACTGTTGCTGTTCCTGGAATACCTGCTATTCCAATTGAGCCGATCACAACTACAATTATCAGCATGATATAAAACTGTAAATTCATTTCAATTCCGACCATATTAGCAACCATGACGACTATCATGGCAGGGAAAAATCCAGCACAACCATTCATACCAATCGTACTTCCAAGCGAACCAACTAAATTTGCGGTACCAGTATTTACACCCATACGATTAGTTAGCGTTGAAATTGTCATAGGCAATGTTCCAACTGATGAACGGCTCGTAAATCCCAATAACCAAGTTCCTAATGATTTTTGGACAAACATTTTTGGGGATAAACCATGCAAGACCACTAATAAAATATGGATCAGTAACATTAACGCCGTTGCAATATAAACCGCAGCAACAAAGCTTGAAACTTGAACGATTGCAGGAATACCATTGGAAACTATAGTCCCTGCAAGCAACGCAATTACCGCATATGGCATATATTTGATGATAGTCATAGCAATTGACATTACGATTTTATAAAAGCCTGCCATAAAACTTTTAAACACGCCAATTTCAACAGGATTTTTCTTCTCCATACGATTTGCGCCAAGCCCTACAAGTGCTGCAAAAATAACTAAGCCGACGATATTTTCAGAACTCATAGCTCCAATAATATTACTTGGAATTAGGCGTAAAAAAGTATCAACAATATTGGTATATTCTTTGATTTTTGCAGTTCCAGTGGCTGCTTTCATAAGCTCGCTTTGACCTAATCCAAAGGCATTGGCAAGAATAATTCCTAAAATACACGCAATAGCCGTGGTAAATAGTAGCCAGAAGATACCGCGAAAGGCAATTTTAGGTAAGTCTTTTTTGCCTGAGAAATCTAAAATAACTTTCACTATAGACACAAAAATTAAAGGAATAACCAGCATTCTAATAAAGCTGATAAAGGCGCGTCCAAACAAGCCATACCAAATCGCAGTTTCTTGCATCCATATCGTTGAGACCGCAGGAAAGCCTGCAACAGCTTGAATACCTAAACCAAGTGCCGCGCCTAATACAAGCCCGACCATCATCCGAATCGAAAAATCTATTTTCTTATCTTGCATTTTTTTAACCAGAAAAAAGCAGATGAGTAATAATGCAAACGTGATTAAGGTTTGATATTGGGTGATACTTAAAAACTTTTCAAAAAAGACACTGCCTGTAGCTGTTTGAGTCATAAGATTTCTCCAAAAAGATATAAAATAAAGGGGGGTTTCTATAAATTAGATTTTTCAAGGCTTGCTATTTTAACAAGATAGCGTAACGCAAAAAAAGCAATTTATAGATGTGTTCCTAAGCATGTTAAATAAAAAATCTGTATGTTCTAATCTCCTAATTATAAATACTAAATCAGATGCGTTTTGCCATAATATCGCAAATAGCTTGGTCGGTATTATTCATCGCCTCGCCGCCTATCTTCCCAATGTTTCTAATTGTTTGCTCAACATTATGCGCACTAATAATCCCCATATCTGAGTTAATCATATTGTTATCTTTCACTAAGTAATGCGCCTGAAAAGCAGCGTCAATACTTGAGGCAATTTTAGTTGCGCAAGTTGGTTTTGCCCCATCACAAAATACGCCTGAGATATCCCCAATAATATTTTGCACCGTCTCTTCAATTTCTTGCAAAGTGCCATTGGAGAGAAAAGTTAAACCTGCTGAAACTCCCATTCCTGCAGTCATAACTCCACAAAATGCAGATAAACGTCCCATATGATGTTTGATGTGAATCGCGACAAGATTAGATAATGCAACCGCCTTAATAAGCTGTTCGTGCTCAATATTGTGCGCTTGAGCATAAACCACCAAAGGCACACAGGCAGTAATGCCCTGATTGCCCGATCCACAAATAGTCATTACAGGTAAGACGCTTCCACCCATCCGTGCATCAGAACCTGCGGCTGCATGTGCTTTAGCTTTAATCCAAACATCATTGGGATTTGAGTATTTAAGAATCGTTTTACCTACATTTAAGCCGTAATTAGTCGTTAAGCCCTCTTCACTTGCGAGAGTGTTTAACTCTATTTGTTGCTCAATACGCGCTCTAATTTCGCCCAAATCACCTTGAGTAATAAACCCATAAATGCCTCAGATGCTCAATTGTTCGTAAAGTGCCTCCATTTGCTCTATTTTATCTGGATTATCTGAGTCACTTGGTTGAACTTTATTTTGATTAGTTTGATTTAGCTTAGCGTCCAGACTGTTCTCGTCACTTGCGCTTGCCTCAATAATCTGATTGTTTTTACCAAGCTCAAAAAAGTTATCATGGCGATCTTTAATCACTGCCCACGCCATATCTAAGCCATTATAG
>BHEQ01000239.1 GCA_003864535.1 Gammaproteobacteria bacterium | reverse complement strand
AAATGCGTGCTTAAATTCCTTGTAAATTGAGGCTGGTTAAATCTGCAAAGCATGATAAAATCGCCAAGAATTATCCAACAATAAACAAAAGGTTTCTTTAATTTATGAAATTAAAATATCTAGTTCCACCACATATTTTCTTAAGCCTTACGCTCTCATTGAGTTTTAGTTTTATAGGGCTTAACGCCTTAGCTGATGATTTAGCTAGTGATTTAACTAAGGATAAACCTAATAAAATAGAAGAAGCCTTACCTGTTACTGAGTTGCGCGCTTTTGTCGAGGTTATGGAAAGAGTAAAAAATGAATATGTTGAACCAGTATCTAATCAAACATTATTAGAAAATGCAATCAAGGGTATGTTATCTAATCTTGATCCACACTCATCATTTTACAATGCCGTTGAATTTGCTGATTTAACCGAAAGTACCTCAGGTGAATTTGCAGGGCTAGGCGTTGAGATAAGTAGTCAAGATGGTTTGCTCAGAGTTATCTCACCACTAGATGATTCACCTGCTTTTAAGGCAGGAGTTAAAGCTGGGGACATAATTGTCAAAATAAATGAGATTGCGATTCAATCTGTTTCACTTGAAGATGCGATTAATATGCTCAAAGGTGATCCAGGTACTGAAGTGATTTTAACTATTATTCGGGAAGGCGCAGCAAAACCACTTAATATTAAAATACTGCGGGATATTATCAAAACTAAATCTACACGTTCTGAGATGCTAGAAGATGGCTTTGGATATCTACGCATTAGCCAATTTCAAGGGCGTACTGATAGTGAAGCTGCGGATAAAATTAATGATTTGATGAGTATGGTTCAAAATAATAGTACCCCAAAAAATTCTCAAAAAAATACTCAAAAAGAATTAGGCTTAAAAGGCTTAGTCCTTGATTTGCGCAATAATCCTGGTGGGCTTGTTGAACAAGCGGTGGCTATATCAGATTTATTTTTAAATAATGGACTGGTTGTTTATCTTCAAGGGCGCGATGCTTCGACCCGTGAGGATATGCTTGCAACTACTGGAGATATTTTAAAAGGTGCACCTATTATTGTCCTAATTAACGCAGGTTCAGCGTCCGCATCCGAGATTGTTGCAGGAGCGTTAAAAGATAATAACCGCGCGTTAATTGTTGGTGAACGCAGCTTTGGAAAGGGCTCGGTACAAGTTATGATTCCTTTAAATGATGGCCGCGGTCTAAAATTTACAACGTCACGGTATTACACGCCTTCAGGAAAATCCATTCAAGCTGAGGGAATTGCGCCTGATATCGAAATTGGTGATTTTTCAGTTAAAGCAAGGATGGATAATCTAGAAAGAGTTAGAGAAGCTGATCTTGTCGGTCATCTTAATAATGAAAATAGCCAAGCTGCTAAAGCGCTAAACGCGACAAATTTAAATTTAGCTGAGCGTGATTATCAACTTTATGAAGCGCTTAATTTACTTAAAGCTTTGGTAAAATCTAAAGAATTATCCAATCGAAGCGGGCTAAATTTGAGCACGCAAGAAAAGCTTTCTATAGAAGATAAACCTTTTGATTTAGATGTTCAGTAATAATAAAATCGTAATAAAATGGAGCTGGTCTTTGTATGCTAATTAGGCGTTATTTAGCTTTAGAAGTTGCGTATACCTTGCTTGCAACTCTTTTAGTGTTGCTAGGTATTATATTTGTACAGCGTCTGGCGATGTATTTAAGTCAGGCGGCAAGCGGATTATTATCCCAAAATGCAATTTTAGGTCTCTTAGGTTTACAAATGCTCAGGTTTGCAACAGAGTTGCTTCCTTTAAGCTTTTTTATAGCAGCTTTAATGACTTTTGGGAGACTTTATCGCGACAGCGAAATGAGCGCAATGTTCGCTTTAGGTGTTTCTGTAAATGATTTATACAAATCATTATTGATTATTTCTATTCCGATTAGTATTGTGCTTGTGGGTTTAAATTTTTATGTCATCCCCAAAAATGTACAATTTCAACATGACCTCCAAACTAAAGCGCGTAAAGATGCACAGCTTAATATATTTAAAGCCGGTGTATTTCGTGAGCTTATGGGCGGTAAACACGTCATTTATGTAGGTAAAATTGCAGATAATGGAACTGAGCTTGTCGATGTTTTTGTGAAAAGCTTGGAAGACTCAGGAAAAATATCAATTACGACAGCAAAAACAGGGCGGCAATCTATTGATGCAGATACCGGCATCCGTTTCTTGCATTTATTTGATGGAGGGCGTTATGAGGTAGAGCATGATTTATCTAAAGATAAAGATAAAGAAATAATGGTTACATTTAAATCCATGCGCCTCAAAATAGATCAAACTCCACCGCTTAAATCATTAAGCACAGATGCGCGTTCAACTAAAGATTTAATTAAAGATTACACCCATAATTCTGCCGCAGAACTCCAAAAAAGATTATCAGGACCGTTATCTTTATTTATTTTAGTACTGATGATTCCATCTCTTGCGCACTCAAGACCGCGAGATGGGCGCTACAATCGTTTAATCTTAGGCGTTATTATTTATGTGATCTATTTTAATTTACTCAAAATTGGGGAAGCATGGCTGCATAAAGAGATGATACCTATGATTCTAGGTTTATGGTGGGTTCATCTAGTGATGCTAAGTCTTGGTTTATATATGCGTTACAAGCGCAATAATTTACTCTCATAAATACATTTGGTATAAGCAGTATTATTATGAAATTTAAAATATATAAAAAAATAGATCTATATGTTTTTATAACGACTTTGGTGAGCTCTTTTTTTGCATTATTGTTATTAAC
>BHEQ01000238.1 GCA_003864535.1 Gammaproteobacteria bacterium | reverse complement strand
CTGTTAAGTAAGACATATATTCCTCTATTCTTCGCATTTTTTATTTACCTATTATTGATTTATTTTTTACTTAGCTATTGAATTTACCTATTAAATTTATTATTAAAATTTATCTATTAAAATTGAGCGTTACCTTATGCAGTCAACTAATTATAAGCAAGCAAGAATGGGAACAGGAGTCACCTCTATTCGTGCGCGCGAAACACTTATTACACGCCTACAAGCTCAAGGGATCACCAATCTACAAGTATTAGAAGCAATTTTACAAACGCCACGCCATCTTTTTGTGGATGAGTCTTTAGCTCCACGCGCATATGATGATACTGCCCTACCAATTGGCTATGCGCAAACAATCTCCCAGCCATATATTGTCGCCAAAATGGCATCTTTAATTTTAGGTGGTAGACGCTCTTTAGATCGCGTCCTTGAAGTTGGTGCAGGCTGTGGCTATCAATCTGCTATTTTATCCCGCCTTGCCAAACAAGTGTATGCCGTTGAACGGATTGGTGCTTTAGCGCAATCAACAAAATTAAGATTGCATCATTTAGGATATTTTAACGCTAGAGTTTTGCACAGTGATGGCTTTGAAGGCTTAGAATATTATGCCCCATATCAAGCAATTTTAGTTGCTGCAAGTGCTGATGATATTCCTCAAGCTCTGTATAATCAGCTTGATATGGGAGGGATATTAATCGCCCCAATTCGTTCAGAATTAAATCAGCATTTGTTAATGGTTGAAAAAACAAACTCAGGCTTTAAAAAAACTAAGCTCGATGCCTGTTCCTTTGTTCCACTTCTATCAGGATTAATCTAATAATGGTGCGTATATTATCGATATCTGTCTTATTTTTTATATTAAGCGCCTGCTCAAATCAAGTAAAATCAACTAAAAAAAATAATATGTCAGGTACTTATACTGTAGTTAAAGGTGATTCTATACTTGCTATTGCCAATAAATATAGGATGAATCAAAGTGAATTATTACGCCTTAATAACATAAGAGATGCTAATAAGATTTACCCAGGGCAGGTATTAAAAATTAAAGGTTCGAGCAAAAGCAGCATAAAAAGTACTCCAATAAAAAGCACTCCTACAAAAAATACCTTGGAAAAAAACAATCAAAGAATAACACAAACAGAAAGAAATACCCCCAATGCAAGTTCTAATGCGGCATCTATAAATGTAAGTGCTTCTAAAATATTATGGAAAAAACCAACTTTAGGACAGATTGTGCAAACTTATAATGCTAATCTTGCGGGGCGTAAGGGCATCCAATATGGTGGCTCGATCTCACAAAATATTTATGCTGCCGCAAAAGGTACGGTTGTTCATGCAAGTGGTGGGCATCCTGGATATGGGCAGCTTATTATCATCAAACATAGTGCTAATGTTTATAGCACCTATGGTTATTTGGCTGAGATTTTAGTCCGAGATGGTCAAAGTATTGCCCAAGGAGCTTTAATCGGCAAAATGGGACAAAGCATTGATAAGCGCAGCGTGCTTAATTTTGAAATCCGTGTCGATGGAAAAACAGTAAATCCAAGCCTATATGTTAAATAAGCCCTGCCCTCAACGCCATTAAGTTAATGATTTAAAAGAGCCCCTCCCAACCTCCCCTTCGCATGGGAGGAGCTGTAAAAGTTGCCCAAGCTTCGGGGGAGGCTTATTTAAAAATTAAGATAATGGTTTAGATCATTTTTTTGATAATATAAAAATTGGTGCAAAATGTCGGCTTTAACACTAAGCTTGGTTTTTTAAAACTATATAATCCCATATTTTAGAAGATAAAATACGTTTCCCAATCCAAGCGAGCCACGTTTGTGTGCAAATACGATAGCGTATTTTAGGATTTGGCACGGTTACCGACTTATAAATAATATTGGCAACATAAGATGCTGTTACAGTTCCTTTAGTTTGCTTGCTTTGATTGATAAAATTAGCATAAGATTTAGCATAATGTGTATTTGGTGCTTGCTCTAACAGTGACTGTAAATGCTTACAGGCGGTGAATCTAAATTGTGTTGCCACAGGCCCTGGCTCTATTAAAATAGTTTTTATGGGTGTGTTTTTTAGCTCTAAACGTAAAGTATCTGCAATTGATTCAAGTGCGTGTTTGCTTGCGCTATATGCACCGCGTAATGGAGTTGAGGTAAAACCTAACACACTAGAAACAAATATAATCCTTGTTGGTGATAAGTTTTTCCTTAAAAGAGGAATTAAGCCTATGCTAAGTTGCACAGGTCCATGAAAATTTGCCGCCATTTGATTTTCTAAAAGTGAGCGGTTTAAATCCTCAATTGGTCCATATTGCCCGTATCCTGCATTATTAATCAAGGCACTGAGTTGATTTTCTTTACATAAATCTATCACTTGGGCGATAGCGTTGTTAACAGCGTAAGCATCAGTCATATCACAATAAATGTGCTTAAGATTTTCATGTGAATCAGGGTTTTTATCCCGAGAAATAGCAATAACATACCAGTTAGAATCTAAAAATAATTGAACACAAGCCTTGCCAATTCCTGTACTTGTTCCTGTAATAACAATAGTTTGCATGTTGATGTGATCTCTATAATTTAAATAAATAGTTTACCAGTTTTTAATTTTAAGGGCTTCTATTAATTATAGTTTTCAAGGATTATGCGTAACTACTCAGCAGCCACTAAATCTTTCTCAGGAACAATATATTCAGCCACAGCTCTGAGCGCATTCAAAGGATCTTGCCAATTTTTGATTGCGGTATCAAACACCAGGTCTGTCGCATTAAAAACCCCTTGCATTTTATAGATATTACAGGTTTAATT
>BHEQ01000237.1 GCA_003864535.1 Gammaproteobacteria bacterium | reverse complement strand
CTAAAGAATTTCTCCCAAAAATAGTTTTATTAAGCAAAAAACCAAAGATAATAAAGCAAAATATCATGAGCCAAATTGGAGTTGGGATCCCAAAAAACATTTTAGAGCCTAATAAAAAGAAGTTCTCTTCTGAAATACCAACCGCCTTGCCATCTGAAATAATATAGCCCAATCCACGTGCAATTTGCATACTCGCAAGTGTTGTAATTAAAGCATTAACTTGAAGTTTAGCAATCACAAATCCATTTAATAAACCAATACTTGCTCCCATTAATAAGCCTGCACCGATTCCTAAAGTTATACTTACGGTATAATTAATCGCAACTGCCGTGGTAACTCCAGAGCAGGCAACAACAGATGCTACAGATAAATCAATATCTCCGACAATCAAGCAAAAAAGCATTCCACAAGCAACCATCCCCGCAAGCGAGATAGAAAGACCTAAACCACGCATATTGATGATACTTGCAAAATTAGGGATAAAAATACAGCAAGCCAAAAAGAGCCATGCAAATATAATTAACATCCCGAAGTTATCCCAAATTTTAAGTATAAGTAAGAGTGTGCCGCTCTGATTTTTGTCTGATTGGGTTTGCGTTGTCATAATTATTCTCCGATTATTTAAATTATTCTTAACTTTCAGGCATAGCAAGGCTAAGCGCGATGGATTCTGTTGCTTCATGATGATGCAATTCGCCACTAATTAACCCTTCACGCATCACAATTATACGATCAGCTAGCCCTAAAGCTTCAGGTAAATCACTAGATGCGAAAATCACACAAATACCCAATTTAGCAAGATCGTAAATTACTTTGTAGATTTCATGCTTTGCGCCTACATCTATACCGCGTGTAGGTTCATCTAATAAAATAACTTTCATTTCCTCTGACAACCAGCGCCCTAAAATCACCTTTTGTTGATTACCGCCTGATAGATTCATCATCAATTGATGCTGTGATGGCGTTTTTATGTTTAGTGCCTTTATTTTATTGGCAGTATTTGCTTTTTCCCAATCATTATTGATCAAACAACCACTTTTAAGCATATTGCGTCGCGCACTAATATTTATATTATCTCGCACAGAGTGAATTGCGATAATTCCTTCCGTTTTACGATCTTCAGGACAGAGCATAATCCCCGCATTGATAGCATCTATCGGATTTTTAATATTGAGATGTTTATCATCAAGATAAATATCTCCAGCTTTAATGCGCACACCGCCAAAAATTGCTTTTAAAAATTCAGAACGCCCCGCACCAACTAATCCAAATAAACCGACGATCTCACCTTGTTTTACCTCTAAACTTATGGGATAGCGCATGTTAGATGCAAGCAGATCTTTAGCTCTAAAACGTATTGCGCCAAGGTCGCGTGCCTCATATCCATAAATATTACCTAAATTACGCCCGACCATTGCTTGGACTAAAATATCATGTGTTGTGGTTTTAACATCGGTAAATGTTTTGACATATTTCCCATCTTTAAATACGGTAATACAATCACTTAGGCTAAATATCTCTTCCATTCGATGTGAGACATATAAAATAACTTTGCCCTGCTCTTTTAACGACCTAATCACACGGAAAAGTTGGATGATTTCACGCTCAGAAAGACTGCTTGTTGGCTCGTCAAACGCGATAATTCTAGCGTTACGCGTCAATGCTTTAGCAATTTCAACCATTTGCCATTGCCCGATGGAAAGTGATTTTAGCGGCAAATCTGGATCAATATCTATTCCAAGGCTTTCAAGTGATCTTAGCGCATTAGCG
Source organism: Gammaproteobacteria bacterium (assembly GCA_003864535.1). Lineage (GTDB taxonomy): Bacteria > Pseudomonadota > Gammaproteobacteria > Cardiobacteriales > Wohlfahrtiimonadaceae > BHEQ01. The sequence goes on along the minus strand of BHEQ01000237.1, from coordinate 1,036 downwards.
CGTAATATTTTTTGATCAACAATTCCAAAACGGTGTGGCAATTGCCCTAAATAAATATTCTCCGCCACGCTAATTTCAGGGACAACATGTAATTCTTGATAAATAATCGCAATCCCAGCATTTAAAGCTGCGGTTGTATTTGGAAAGAAAACTTGTTCTCCATCAATAACTAAATTCCCACTTGTTGGCGTGTAATTGCCACTTAGGATTTTTAATAAGGTTGATTTGCCGGCACCATTTTCGCCCATCAAAGCATGAATACTACCTTGAGCACACGCAAAGGAGATATCTTGCAAGGCTTTCACTCCTGGGAAATTTTTGCAAATATTTTTAAATTCAAGGTAGCTTTGTTTTTTTTGAGTGTTTTCATTCATTGTAATTAATCCATTGTTCGCCCTGAATTAGGATTAAACAAATAGTAAGGATAAAACAAATGATAAATCTATATTTCTTGATCAACTTATTTATTATTTAAATATTATCAATCTATCATAGATTGAAATCTATCATAGATTGAAATCTATGCGAGCATTGAATAAAGTTGATACTTTAGGGAACTTCTATAAATTAAATTTTTCAAGGCTTTTAATAATATCCGGTAACCCAGAAAAAACCATTAATAGATATGCCCTTTACAATTTGTTTCGTCCTTTTAATTTGTACATCGTCATTTAGGAGGGTTTGATTTTAAAATCTATAAACCTTTCTTCTCAAGCTCTACTTTAAAATTCTCACGCGTAAGTAAGACTACATCCGCAATTTCTGTAAATTTAGGTGGCTCAACACCATTGGTAACCCAATCATGCAGAAGTTGGATACTTCTATAACCGTGGATATCTGGGCTTGGAAGAAGCGAACCGAAAAATCCTGTTGGATTATTTTTAGAAAGCTCAGCTACTGCATCAACACCATTTATACCGATGCCGATTATATTATCAGCCTTAAAGCCTTGACCTTCTGTTGCACGGATTGCGCCAAGCACAGTATTATCATTCATACCAACAACTAACCAATTTTTAACAGTAGGATGCTGAAC
>BHEQ01000236.1 GCA_003864535.1 Gammaproteobacteria bacterium | reverse complement strand
AATTATCTTGCCGTGTGGTTGGGGTTTTTATTTTGACTCTATCTTATGGAGAAAAGCGCAAATTGTGGGACAGTTAACTTCTCAAGCACCTATTATTGAGCTTCGCGCAGTAGACAAAAGTTATGGCAATAATGCCATTATTCAAGATTTTAATTTAACCATTAATAATGGTGAATTTGTAACCTTACTCGGACCATCTGGATGTGGAAAAACCACGATCTTAAGGCTCTTGGCAGGATTAGAAGTCACAACAGGCGGTAAGATTATCTTAGATGGGCAAGATATTACCGATATGCCTGCAGAAAAACGCTATATAAACACCGTTTTTCAAAGTTATGCCTTATTCCCACATATGAGTATTTTTGAAAATGTCGCCTTTGGTTTGCGCCTTCAAAAAGTTGCTAAAGATGAAATTGAACAGCGTGTGCATGATGCCCTTAAAATGGTGCAGCTTGAGAACATGGCGCAGCGTCGTCCAGATCAGCTCTCGGGTGGACAACAACAGCGTGTTGCGATGGCGCGTGCGGTTATTTTAAAGCCTAAAGTTCTCCTCCTCGATGAGTCATTATCTGCTTTAGATTATAAATTGCGCCGCAAAATGCAAAATGAGCTTAAGGCGTTACAGCGCAAACTTGGGATAACCTTTATCTTTGTAACTCATGATCAAGAAGAAGCATTGACAATGTCTGATCGCATTATTGTGATGCAAGATGGCAAAATTGTTCAAGATGGCTCACCGCGTGAGATTTATGAAACTCCTAAAAATCTATATGTCGCAAAGTTTATTGGTGAGATTAATATCTTTGACGCAACCGTTGTCGCTAGAATTAATCCGACGACTGTCCAAGTTAATATCTCGCATTACATCTGCCTTATTCATTATGTGCAGGATGTTGTGGAGGGCATGAACTTAAAAGTTCTGCTACGTCCTGAGGATCTACTTATCAAAGAAATTAATGATGAGATATCTATTGTTGGGCGCATTACTGGTAGGATTAAAGAGCTTAATTACAAGGGAATGACTTTAGAGTCAAGCATAGAGCTTAGCTCTGGGCAAATGATTTTAGTGAGCGAGTTTTTTAATGAAGATGACCCACATGTTGATCACAGCTTAGGGCAAAGAGTTGCAATTACGTGGATTGAACGTTGGGAAGTTGTGCTTAACGAGACTGAAGAAAATGAAGCGTAATTCTTGGTTTAACTTCCAAAATATTACTATATTTATTATTGTAAGCTGGCTCTTGCTTTTTGTGTTTGTGCCTAATTTTTTAGTACTAATTACGAGTTTTTTAACGCGTGATTCAAGTAGTAAACATTTTGTCTCATTCAGCTTTAATATAAATAACTACTTACGCCTATTTGATGAATTATATGGCAAGGTTGTTTTAAATTCGTTATATATGGCGGTTATATCGACAATTATATGCTTAGTTGTCGGCTATCCTTTTGCCTATATTCTAACCAAAATGCCCGTCAAGTTGCGTCCGCTCTTATTATTTTTAACGATTTTACCTTTTTGGACTAATTCTTTAATTCGTATTGCCTCAATCAAAGTATTATTGGCGACTAAAGGACTGTTAAATAGTAGTTTATTATGGCTTGGAATTATTGATACCCCAATTAGGATATTAAATACCCAAACAGCGGTAATTATTGGTCTGGTTTATATCTTACTGCCATTTATGATTTTACCGTTATATTCAAGTATTGAAAAATTAGATAAACCCTTGCTTGAAGCTGCTAGAGATTTAGGTGCAAATAAATTCCAAGCTTTTATGCGCGTTATTTTACCGCTTACAGCTCCTGGGATTATTGCAGGCTGCGTTTTAGTTTTTCTACCCGCAATGGGGATGTTTTATGTAGCGGATATGCTCGGCGGTGCGAATGTTCTTTTGGTTGGGAATGTAATTAAGGATCAATTTCAAAAATCATTAGACTGGCCATTTGGATCAGCACTTAGTATAGGTTTAACTGTATTGATGTGCCTATTATTAAGCGCTTATTATTATAGTAATAAGATGCTAAGTAAAAAAGTGGAGCTCGAATGATGAAGGCAAGTAGATCATTAGGTAAAACCTCTATTTTAGGATCTTGGAGTAAGTTTATATTCATGTTTTTGGTGTATGCATTTTTGTATATCCCAATTATCGTCCTTGTGGCTAACTCTTTTAATACTTCTATTAATGGCTTGAGCTGGAATGGCTTTACTTTAGATTGGTATCATGTCTTATCTAAGAACAGCAGCTTAATGCAAGCGGCTCGCCATTCGGCAGTAGTTGCTTTTTTCTCCGCAACTTTCGCAACTTTAATTGGCAGCCTTACTGCAATTGCCCTATTTCGTTACCGTTTTTATGGCAAAGGCTTTGTGAATGGAATGCTATTTATAGTCATGATGAGTCCTGATATCGTCATGGCAATTTCATTGCTCGCCCTGTTTCTTATTTTGGGAATTTCTCTCGGATTTTGGTCACTTATTATCGCCCATATTACTTTTTGCCTGCCATATGTTGTGATCACTGTATTTTCGCGCTTAAATGGCTTTGATGTGCGCATGCTCGAAGCTGCTAAAGATTTAGGTGCAGGTGAATTTACTATCGTTAAAAAAATCATCATGCCGTTGGCACTACCTGCTATTATTTCAGGCTGGTTATTAAGCTTTACTTTATCTTTAGATGATGTGATTGTTTCAAGCTTTGTTACAGGACCTAATTATGAAGTACTCCCTTTAAAAATATTCTCTTTAGTTAAATCTGGTGCAAAACCAGATGTTTACGCCCTAGCTACTATAATTTTAGTTATTTCTTTAATAC
>BHEQ01000235.1 GCA_003864535.1 Gammaproteobacteria bacterium | reverse complement strand
GTTATGATGCACGTAAGTTACGAGAAATATCTTTAAGTTATAGTGTTGATGTTGTTTTAAAAAATGAAAATACTATTCTTGAAAAATATAAAGATGATCAAAATATATTAATAACCCCACTGGGTAAATATCATTTTCCAATTCTTGTGCAAACAGCGTTCCCTAAGCAAAAACAAAGACCTATTGTGATTGGCTTTGGTCCTTGTGGATTATTTGCAGCGTTAAGCTTGGCACAAATGGGATTGCGCCCGATTGTGATTGAACGTGGTTGTGATGTTCGTAAACGCACGCAAGATACATGGGGATTGTGGCGTAAGGGCGTTTTAAATCCTGAATCTAATGTTCAGTTTGGTGAAGGGGGAGCGGGTACATTCTCAGATGGTAAACTTTATAGTCAGATTAAAGATAAAAAATATCATGGACGTAAAGTTCTAGAAGAATTTGTAAAAGCTGGTGCATCTGATGAGATTTTATATGTCAATAAGCCCCATATTGGTACATTTCGCTTGGTAAGCATCATTGAGAAAATGCGTGCACAAATAATAGCATTAGGTGGGGAGGTGCGTTTTGAGCAAAAGCTTACAAAAATATTTATTGATGATAATAAAATCAGCAGTATAGAAATATCAAATACAAAAATATCAAAAATAGAAATATTAGAAAGCAAACACGTTATTTTAGCCTTAGGACATAGTGCCCGCGATACTTTTCAGATGCTCCATGCTGCAGGCGTATATATGGAAGCTAAGCCTTTTTCGATAGGTTTTCGCGTTGAGCATCCGCAAGCTGTGATCGACAAAGCCCGTTTTGGTAAATATGCAGGGCATGAACTCTTGGGAGCGGCAGATTATAAGCTGGTTCATCATGCAAAAAATGGACGCTCCGTGTATAGCTTTTGCATGTGCCCTGGCGGCACTGTCGTTGCGGCGACTAGTGAGCCTGATTGCGTGGTAACTAATGGTATGAGCCAATATTCACGTAATGAGCGCAATGCAAATTCTGGAATTGTAGTTGGGGTTGATCCTAAAGATTTTGGTGAGCATGCTTTAGCGGGAATTGAGTTTCAGCGTTTTTGGGAACGGCGTGCTTTTGAGCTCGGTGGCAAAAATTATCATGCACCTGCACAATTATTAGGTGATTTTGTCAAAAATATTGCCTCAACAACATTTGGATGCGTCCTCCCATCGTATCAGCCTGGAGTTAAATTAGGTAGCTTAAATGAGAGCTTGCCAGATTATGCTATAAGTGCGATCCGCGAGGCTCTACCTGCGTTTGAGAATCAGCTTAAAGGTTACTTTATGCATGATGCGCTCATAACGGCGGTAGAAACGCGTACCTCATCACCATTACGGATAAAACGTGATTCACAAACATTACAAAGCATTAATATTGCAGGATTATATCCAGCAGGAGAGGGCGCAGGTTATGCTGGTGGAATTTTATCTGCAGGGGTTGATGGCATTAAAGTAGCCGAAGCTGTAGCCTTATCTTTATTGGACTAACTCACGGGCACATCTATTGTGCTTTTTCTGAGTTAAATGATCTTATTAAAATGCTAATTTACCTATGTAAACTGCGCTTTTAACAAAATAGAAAGCCTTGAAAAATCTAATTTATAGAAGCCCCATCACTACTTTATTATTATTTAAATTTTAATTATTATTTAAGGACCTAGCTATGCCAACATCATCATCTTCAACCTCAACGGATGCAAAACTTGGGCGTTTTAACCGCTTACAAATTATTAAATATACCGATTTTGGCTTATATTTATGGGATGAATATTATGGTGATATTTTATTACCGAAGCGTTATATCCCTAAAAATAAGCCTACAGAAATTGAAGATTGGTTGGAAGTATTTTTATATTTAGATAGTGAAGATCGCGTGATTGCAACAACCCAAATTCCAAAAGCGCAAGTAGGCAAATTTGCAGTTTTAAAAGTCATTGAGATTAATAAAATAGGTATTTTTCTTGATTGGGGCTTGCCTAAAGATATTTTAATGCCCTACGCTGAGGCTTATGATGGCTTGCAAGTTGGTGATTCTTGTATCGTTTATGTTTATCTTGATGCCCGCTCCAAACGCATCACCGCAACCGAAAAATTTGAGCATTATCTTGATCGAGAAAAAGTAACTTATAATATCGGCGACAAAGTTAAAGTTTTAGTGGTAAAGCGCACAGATATGGGCTTTAACGCAATTATTGAACACAAACATTGGGGGCTTATCCATAATAATGAGCTGTTTAAATCTTTAAAAATTGGTATGCGTGAATTTGCCTTTATTAAAGAAATTAGAGCTGATGGTAAAATTAATCTGAGCCTCCAATTATCAGGTCCAAAAGAGAAAACAACTTTAGAAGAAACTATCCTGAGCAATCTTGAGGAGCAAAATGGCGTATTATTACTCAGTGATAAAAGTAGCCCCCAAGAAATTGTTGCGCAGTTTAATGTGAGTAAAGCAAATTTCAAAAAAGCACTCGGCAGCTTATATAAACAAGGTTTGATTAAAATTGAAAATGATAAAATTATTAAAATATAATTCAGTTATAGTTATGGGGACTTCTATTAATTAGATTTTTCAAGGCTTGCGATTTTATTAAAAGCGCAGTTTACATAGGTAAATGAGCATTTTAATAAAATTGAGTAATGCAGAAAAAGCATTAATAGATGTGCCCTTATGAATATAAAATATTATATAACTACTGCGTCGTATTAATATATTGATTTTTATATACTATATTTTAAATATTAAATATTAAATATTAAATATTAAATATTAAATAAGAATAGCATTAAATCAACCAGTTAAAGACCTCCCCAAATCTCCCGAAGCTTGTGAGATTTT
>BHEQ01000234.1 GCA_003864535.1 Gammaproteobacteria bacterium | reverse complement strand
GATAATCAAAGTGTTGATATTTTCTTTGATAACTTAAATCATCCGCAGCATCTGCTTTATGTTCCGCTTTGTGTTTTGGTGATTTAAAAGCATAATCTTTTAAAAGCACCGTGCTCGGAGTCATTTGAGTTGTCATAGAAAACTTTCTAATTGCGCACTCTAAAGCCATCCCTCCTGAATTTATATGATAAATAAACTCATCTTTAAGTTTTTTCGTGCCTTCGTTACAATCGGTAAAAACCAAAGTGTCGCCTTCTTCTGAATGCTCGATATAACTGATAATTCCAGCTTCTGCGAGAATTCTCTCCATAAGCTCTAGATTTGTCTCGTTGTGTTGCATCAAAAACTCAACTGCTGGATAACGTTTACGCAAATGCTCTTCTCGATATAGCAAACAGCCTTCTCTTAAAAATAACCACGCAATATCCATCACGGTTTTGCCCTGAAAAATGCGCGTATCATTGACTAAACCTAAGCGGTAATAAGTAGGAACGAGGACTAATTCATAATAAATTTCAGAATTATGCCCTGTATCTTTCTCAGAAAACTCCGCCACAATTCCACTAAATACGCGTTCAAGCTCAGAATCACGATAAATGCTTAAAGATGCACGGCTATCAATCAAATCATATTCATTATCGCCACTTGCACCAACAGTAATTAGTTCATCATGGCGTACTAGTTTGATAACAGCTCTAAAGCACTGAGATATTTCTTCAGTAACCGTGAACTCAACAACGTTTAATAAGCCTTCCGTGAGATAAGGCGAGCGAAACACAAAATAAAGGTTACGTTTGGATATATTATAGTTGACAGCATCAAGTAATTGCTCATTAAAAGTACGATCAAACTGGGATTTATAAGGTTTAACAATCCCTTGTCTTCTATTCATTTCGTTCTCATGAAATCCCATAATAATCCTTTGTTGTTTGAAATAATTTTTACAATACTCATAGTATGTTAATATATTTTGGTTTTACTTTATTTTGACTAACAATATTAGTATTAACATTACATCTTATTTAAATTACTTTCTTGCTCCTCTAGCGATATCCCGCGCCCATTTTTCTCAAAATGTAAGGCTTGTTGATATAGCGCAACGGCTTCAGGCTGCTTATATTGAGGCAAGATAAAATCCTCTTGGCGCAAACAATTAGGCTCAATCAAAGGCAACTTACGCACAGATGTAGTAAATAGGCTAGAAACACGCTCCACAGAATTAAGCTTTTTTGAAAAAGGAGGTTTTTGAGAATAGCCCAAAAGCCCCAATCCAAAAAGGGATAAGCTTAATAAAATAAAAATCCCCTTGCCCCCAATCATTGGGATCCCAATCATTGGGCTCCCAATAATTGGGGGCCTAATCATTAGGATCATTCGTCGGATAGCCAAAAGATTTTACGCGCTGCATAAATCCAAGCTCGCGGCGTTTATCAGGATATTGGCTGCCATCACCCAAGATCGGGTGGAGTGGTAAAGGGCATTCTGTCTCTAAATTTGGGAAGGTTAAGAGTGGGTTTTCATCTAATAGCTCCATTTTGTCATTAATGCACTTAAGCAAGTCTGGATCAGGAATGTAACCTTCATTATTATTGTTTTTTAACCTACTATACATGGCATACATGGATTTACCATGCCCCAGCATCGCCGCTTTTTGGTAATAGCGCAGTGCTTTTGGGATGTTTTTGACACTTCCGCCAGTTGTTAATGCTAGTTGATATAAAGAAGCTTGATGTCCTTGTTCGCCCGCGCATTGATAGTATTTAAACGATTGATTTAAGTATTGATTGAGTTTATTTAAGTCTTCATTAATATATGCAACTTCTGCTTCTGCATAAAGCCCCCCAATTGCTGCTTGCGCTTGGGGGCTGCCGTGCTGATAGGCAAGGTCGAAATAAGCATAAGCTTTTTTAATATCCTGCTTTATTAAATATTCACCTTCATGCAAAAACTGTCCAAGTACAAAATAACCGTAAGGATGTTTGGCATCTACCAAGGCTAAGACTAGCTCTAGTGCTCTTTGATTATTTTTTTCAACGCGCTGCCCAACAAGATACATGCGAATTAAGCGTTTATAAGCATCCCAATTACCTTTTTTGGCTGCCTCTTCAAAAAGTGCGATAATATCCGCATCTTCAACTGGGGCGCGTAAAAATTCCAGTTGCCGCCCTTTAATATATAAATCACGCGCTTCTTCTGAAATAGGCGCAATAAAATCTGCTTGCCGCCGACATATTGGCTCAATTAAAGGTCTATCTCGAGCAGGCATCTCAAATAAAATAGAAATATGCTCGTCAGGATTAAGATCTTTTGGAAAAGGAATGTTTGGAGAATACATAAAAGTACCACTTATAATGATTATAAAATCGAAAATAAAGGGAATATTTTGAAAATACATAAAAGCACCACTTATTATGATTATAAAATCTAAAAGAAGATGTAATTTAGCCGGAATCTTGGAGAAGATTCCAAAACTCGTACTTTTTGCGCCTAATCATTAGGATCATTCGTCGGGTAGCCAAAAAGTTCCACACGTTGCATAAATCCTTGCTCGCGGCGTTTATCAGGATATTGGCTACCATCACCCAAGATCGGGTGGAGTGGTAAAGGGCATTCTGTCTCTAAATTTGGGAAGGTTAAGAGTGGGTTTTCATCTAATAGCTCCATTTTGTCATTAATGCACTTAAGCAAGTCTGGATCAAGAATATAGCCTTCATTACGATTATTTTCTAGCCTACTATACATGGCATACATGGATTTACCATGCCCAAGCATCGCCGCTTTTTGGTAATAGCGCAGTGCTTTAGGGATGTTTTTGACACTTCCGCCAGTTGTTAATGCTAGTTGATATAAAGAAGCT
>BHEQ01000233.1 GCA_003864535.1 Gammaproteobacteria bacterium | reverse complement strand
CTATTTATATAAAGCAAACTTGATTTTATTGATAAAAATAGATTTTAAACATGCATCGGATTAGGCTTGCTTGGATTAATCTCATATTTTTTAAGCGCATCAGCAACTACAGAAGCTTTTATAGTACCATCATCAGCTAAAGCTTTTAAAGCGGCAATCGTAATAAAATAACGATCAACTTCAAAGAAATAACGCAATTGATCGCGAGTATCTGAACGCCCAAAACCATCTGTTCCAAGAACACGATAAGTACCTTTGATCGCACTCCGAATTTGCTCAGCAAAGCTGCGAATATAATCAGTTGCGGCAATTACCGGGATATTTTGAGAGTTTAAACAATTAGCTACATGCGAGTGCTTAGTTTGCGCAAGTGGATTGAGCATATTAATCCGTTCACATTCATGGATATCACGCGCTAAGAGATTAAAGCTTGGGCAGCCCCAAATATCTGCATCAACCCCCCAATCATTTTTAAGCAAAGTCGCAGCCTCAATTACCTCACGGAAAATTGTGCCTGAGCCTAATAATTGTACACGTGGTGCTGTAGTTTTAGGCGCTTTAGCAAAGGCATACATTCCTTTGAGAATATCAGCTTCAGCATCTTTTGGAATGGCAGGATGCGCGTAATTTTCATTCATAACGGTAATGTAATAAAATACATCTTCTTGATCGGTCATCATGCGTCTTAAGCCATCTTGCATAATTACCGCAAGCTCATATGAGAAGGTTGGATCATACGAGATACAGTTAGGAATTAAGCTTGCAATAAGCTGGCTATGCCCATCTTCATGTTGTAAGCCCTCGCCATTTAACGTGGTACGCCCAGCAGTTCCGCCCATTAAAAATCCGCGTGAACGCTGGTCTCCTGCCGCCCAAACAAGATCTAAACAGCGTTGTAATTGAAACATAGAGTAGCAGATGAAAAATGGGATCATCGGCACATTAGAGACAGAATATGAAGTCGCAGCTGCAATCCATGAAGACATAGCGCCGGCCTCATTGATGCCTTCTTGGAGGACTTGCCCATCTTTAGTTTCTTTGTAAAACATGAGCTGGTCTGCATCTTGCGGTACATAATTTTGCCCAGCTTGTGACCAAATACCGATTTGGCGAAACAGTCCTTCCATTCCAAAAGTGCGTGATTCATCCACAACAATTGGGACGATATTCTTGCCAATATTTTTATCTTTAATCAAAATATTAAGCATACGCACAAAGCCCATAGTTGTAGAAACCTCGCGTCCTGCTGCGGTGGCATCTAACTGCGCTTTAAATGCGCTTAACTCAGGGATAATTAATGGATTATCCGCTTTAATGCGGCGTTTTGGTAAATAGCCACCTAAAGCCTCACGGCGGGCGCGTAAATATTTCATTTCAGGAGAATCTTCAGCTGGGCGAATAAATGGCATTTTTTCCAAATCTTCATCTTTAACAGGAATGTCAAAACGATCCCGAAAACGCCGAATTGCCTCACTGCTAATTTTCTTTTGTTGATGCGAGGTATTTTGCGCTTCACCCTCATCACCCATGCCATAGCCTTTAATTGTTTTAGCTAGAATAACCGTAGGTTGTCCAATGGTTTTGATTGCGGCATCATAAGCTGCGTAAATTTTATTCTCATCATGGCCACCGCGGTTTAAATGCCAGATTTGTTTATCCGACCAGTTTTCAACCATTTTTTTAAGCTCAGGCGTATTAAAAAAGTTCTCACGCACATAAGCTCCATCGCGAGCTTTGTAGGTTTGATAATCACCATCGACACATTCCATCATGCGTTTACGCAGCGCACCTGTTTTGTCTTTGGCAAGTAAGCTATCCCATTTATCGCCCCAAATTAATTTGATTACATTCCAGTTCGAGCCACGAAAATCTGACTCAAGCTCTTGAATAATCTTACCGTTACCACGTACAGGACCATCTAAGCGTTGTAAATTACAGTTAACTACAAAAATAAGATTATCTAAATTCTCACGCCCCGCCATGCCAATCGCGCCGAGTGACTCAGGCTCATCCATCTCGCCATCCCCACAAAAACACCAAACTTTACGTTGCGCCGTGTCAGCAAGACCGCGTGAATGTAAATATTTTAAAAAGCGTGCTTGATAAATTGCCTGCATAGGTCCTAAACCCATAGAAACAGTTGGAAACTGCCAGAAATCTTTCATCAGCCAAGGATGAGGGTAGGATGGAACACCGCGATGCACTGTATTTTTATCATCATCAGCATGCGTATTAGGAACCTCGCGTCTAAAATCAATCAATTGCTCTTCGCTAATCCGTCCCTCAACAAAGGCACGCGAATAAACACCAGGGCTTGAATGTCCTTGGAAGAAAATAGAATCTCCACCATGACCATCAGCATCTGCGCCATGCCAAAAATGGTTAAACCCAACTTCCCACATTGTCGCAAGAGAGGTGTAGCTTGCGATATGTCCGCCTAAAGATGAATCTTTAATGTTGGCACGCACAATAGTTATCATGGCATTCCAGCGCATATATGAACGAATTTTATATTCCATTTCCGAATTACCAGGATAAGCTGGTTCTTGATCTACAGGAATAGTATTGATATACGCAGTTGCGGCTGTATATGGAATATTAACGCCTTCATGATTGGATTTTTCGATCATTTTCTCAAGCAAGAAATGAGCGCGTTCGCCACCTTCATTGCTGATAACACTTGCGATGGATTCAATCCAGTCTTGGGTTTCAAGCGGATCGATATCGCTTACTAATTTGGCATTTATTGATGCCGCATTGACTAATTTAGGGTCTGTCATAATTAAGCCTTGTTGGTTAGTTGATTGTGATGTTTGCACAAACTTAGTATTTTTACCTGATATATAATTTATGCTACGCTTTATTTTTAAAATAAATAAACCTTAAAATAAGTATGAAAATAGGTATAAAAAT
>BHEQ01000232.1 GCA_003864535.1 Gammaproteobacteria bacterium | reverse complement strand
AACTATAGCGATGTAAAGATAAATCAGTAGCATCAATATCAGGTGTGTGCCCACTGATTAAATCAGCCAGCACTTTGGCTGAGCCTGCACACATCGTCCATCCTAAAGTACCATGTCCCGTGTTAAACGATAAATTATCAAAACGGCAGCCCCCAATAATCGGCGTGCCGTCTGGTGTCATTGGGCGTAAACCTGTCCAAAATTCAGCTTGGGCTATATCGCCTCCATCTGGAAATAAATCACGCGCCACCATTTCTAGGGTCGCGCGGCGTTTTGGATTGAGGCTTAAATCATATCCTGCCAATTCAGCCATTCCACCCAAGCGAATCCGTTGATCAAAACGGGTAATCGCAATTTTATAGGTTTCATCCATCACCGTTGATACAGGTGAGGCTTCAAGGTTAGTAATAGGAATACTTAAAGAATAGCCTTTGACTGGATAAACAGGAAGATCCAAGCCTAAATGTTTGACTAAGTCCCGAGAATAACTACCTAATGCCACCACATAATGATCAGCTACAATGTGTTGTCCAGCAACCATCACGCTACTAATGTGATTATTGCTGTGTTTGAGTGCTTGAATATTACTATTATATAAAAAAGTCACCCCTTTTTGCACACATAATTCTGCCAAACGCGTGGTAAATAATTGACAGTCGCCAGTCTCATCATTGGGTAATTGCAAACCCCCAATAATTTTCTCTTGCACTCTTGCTAAAGCTGGTTCTACACTGACACAGCCGTCACGGTCTAGAATATTAAATGGCACACCGCACTGTGTTAATACGGATACATCTTTAGCCATAGCATCAATTTGTTTTTGGGTTCTAAATATTTGTAAAGTTCCTTGTTGCCGCCCTTCATATTCAATATTAGTTTCAGTACGCAAAGCCCCAATTAAATCGCGGCTATATTCGGCAATTCTTACCATACGGGCTTTATTGCGATGATAAGCCGCCTCGTTACAATTAGTCAGCATTTTATACATCCATTGGAATTGAAACAAGCTGCCATCTAGTTTAATCGCCAAGGGACTATGCTTTTCAGTCAGCCATTTAAGGGCTTTAAGCGGAATACCAGGTGCTGCCCAAGGCGCAGAATAACCTGGGGATATTTGCCCTGCATTGGCAAAACTTGTTTCTAAACCAACTCCAGCTTGACGCTCAATCACCGTAACTTGATGACCTGCTTTATTTAAATACCACGCCGTAGAAACCCCTAAAACACCTGCACCCAATATAACAATATGCATATATATTCCTTTATATAAATCAAACACAGCGTGATGATATCGCAAGATAAATAATGGTAACTACTCAGCAGTTTTAACATGTTTATTTTTATAAACTACATATTCAATAATTATTACTTTAAATACTCGATTTAATTATAACCTCCCCCCCCTTGTGAAGGGGGAGGTTGGGAGGGGGTGCTTTTTCTGCGTTAAGAAATATTATTAACATGCTCACTTATCGAAGTAAATAGCGCTTTTAATAATCTAATTTATAGAAGTCCCCCTAATCTATCTTATAGTTTGCATGGATTATTATGTTCTAAATATTCTGGAAGTAATTCACCATATTTATTAAAGCGATAGCGTTTATCATCAAAGCCTTTACCAAATAATATTAGAACTATATTATGATATTCATCTGGATCTAAAATATGCTCATTTACTTTATCAAGTAATTTAGCATGCATATCCATATAATCTTTGGAAAAAGGTAATAAGGCTGCGGAGAAGCCAATTGGGGCAGTGCCTTCAGAGCGTTGCTCTAGTGCATTAACTATTTCAGGAACAAGTCCTCCTGGACGAATTATATCAATCATGGGGCTATAATGTTTTGTAAGCTCATTTCTATACTTGCTATCCTCAGCCATCATTCCAATCAAAAGATAAACCCGAATAGCATTATAATTTCCTTGATGTTGTCTAACAAAACTTTTTTTTACGGTTATATTTGGATTATTTTTTTTAACTGCATCAACATCAAGTATATTATTATCTTTAGTTATTTCACGTTTAGATGCCCAATCAATCACTTCAGAATAAAATTGCCAGCCAAGTTTTTTATCCCAAACAACCCAATCTGAAGCAAGGCCATTAACCCCACTTTCTAACAATAAGCGGCGATTACCTTTAATAACATCATTCCATATTGGATCAATTCTATTAAATTTATTTAATAATTGTGGTGGAGTATTACCAGGATTTAAGCGCCAAAAATTCTTATAAACAAAGCGTTCTTTGCCAGGCAATAATATCCTGCCTAAATTTGGCAGCTCAGCAACCTCTTCAGCATAGATATGTTTAAGTAATGAAGTTCCTAGAGCGTTATAATCTGGTTTATTCCATAAACGAGCAGCTTCTAGGAGGCTATAAGCAATCCAAATATCTGAGTTTGAGGCTGAATTAAAATCTTTAATCCCCCACTCACCTTTTTCATTTTTCCCCCATAACCAAGCAGGAATATTATTACTTAGATCACCAGCGGCGAGATTATTTTCTGTCCATTTGATCAAACTTGCAAACATAGCTTGATCATTTGCAACTAAAGCAAAAAACAAGGCATAACTTTGACCTTCAGAGGTTGTAATATCTAATCCATATGCAGGATCTATAACGCGCCCATCATCGCTAATATAGTGCTTTTTAAAATACTCCCACTCAGACCAATAATATTTATTGCACTCAGTTTTTACTTGAGCAAAGAGCACTGAATTTGTTAGTAGCATTAAAATAAAGAATAGCTTAATTTTCATTAATTTATTTCTCAAAGAATCACTCATAAATAAACGACCTAGTATTGGTTGAGAATCTAATATACTAGAGTTGTAAACTTAGTGCTCTATGTAAATATATATATAAGTAAATATACAAATAAATAAATTCTAGCTTTATACTATTGGGCGCAGCTATTAATATGATCTTTTAAAATATTTTCTTAATTAAATTAATAGATTAC
>BHEQ01000231.1 GCA_003864535.1 Gammaproteobacteria bacterium | reverse complement strand
CTCATTCTTGATTTTGCCAATAATACTCGGAATTATCCAAGCCGCGCATTGAGAGCGTAGGACCTTGTCTATCAAGTTCGGCGCTATGATTAAAAACCACATCTAAAATAACTTCTATTCCAGCTTTATGTAAGGCTTTAACCGCATCTTTAAACTCAGAAAGAGGCGTGCTTCCATAGCGTCCAGACCAATAACGCGGCTCAATTGCAAAAGGTGCGAGCACATTATAACCCCAATGGTTAGATAAACTCATATCTTGCAAACGCGGCTCATCAGCATGCATTTGGATTGGTAATAATTCTAAACTAGTAATCCCTAAAGATTGTAAATATTTAAGTACCTTTGGGTGAGCAAGAGCGGCGTAAGTTCCGCGGATATCCGCTGGTATTTCCATATGCAATTGAGTTAGAGATTTAACATGCGCTTCATAAATTACCGTATCTCCCCACAAAATATTAGGTGCATCAATCCCTTCCCAAGCATAACTCTCCGCTATAACCAGACTTTTAGGAATATAAGCTGCGCTATTATCAGGATTATGCGCACTTAAACACGCAGCATCATTAAGATAATCATCTAAGCCGCGGGTATAAGGATCTATCAAGAGCTTATTTGGGTCAAATGTTGGCATTTCACCATAAGCACGATATGCATAGCGCGTTCCTATTTTTGCACCGGGAAGATATCCATGCCAAATATCCCCACTCCGTTTTGGCATCTCAAAACGTTGTTCTTGATCTATATTATTATGATCTAGAGTGAAGATACATAGTTCTATTTTAGATGCATTTTTTGAAAATACGGCAAAATTAGTACCCTTTCCATCAAAGTAACTTCCCATGGGTGAGGCTGAGCCAATATTAAGCGTCATAAGTAACCTTGTGTTCTTGCTAGCTGCAAATAAAATAAAGAGTTGATAATGGCGGTATGACAAGCATAATAGAATGTTCACGCCCGTGACTTTGGATCATTTGAGTTTCAATCATGCCAAAATTTCCCATATTGCTCCCGTGATAATGCTCTGAATCAGTATTTAGCACTTCATGATAATTACCCTTCTGATTAACCCCAATCCTATAATCGTAACGTGGAACAGGCGTAAAATTACTGACAATTAACATCTCTTGCCCTGCCTCATCACGGCGAATAAAGGCAAATACAGAATTCTCATGATCATCTACAATAAGCCATTCAAAGCCTTTAGAGTCATAATCTAATTGATATAACGGCGCATTTTTCTGATAAGTATGATTCAGATCACGGACTAGGTTTTGAACGCCTTTATGCCAGCCGCCCTCTTCATCAACTAAGTGCCAATCAAGACTATTGTCATAATCCCATTCACGCCCTTGGGCGAACTCAGATCCCATAAATAAAAGTTTTTTGCCAGGATGAGCCCACATAAAGCCATAATAAGCGCGCAAATTAGCAAATTTTTGCCAAGTATCGCCCGGCATTTTATCTAATAAAGAGCCTTTGCCATGGACAACCTCATCATGCGAGAGGGATAAAATAAAGTTTTCTGTATGGGCATACATCATCCCAAAAGTCATTAAATTGTGATGATAACGCCTATAAATAGGATCGAGCGACATATAATCTAAGGTATCGTGCATCCAGCCTAAATCCCATTTATAATTAAAGCCTAAGCCACCTGTATCAGGAGGTCTTGTTACATTTGGAAAATCTGTAGACTCTTCCGCGATAATGATCGCACCTTGTTGTTCAATGCCAACTTTATTATTGGTATAGCGTAAAAAATCAATCGCTTCTAGATTTTCAATTCCGCCAAAGCAATTTGGAATCCATTCACCCTCTTGACGTGAGTAATTCCGATAAATCATAGAGGCAACCGCATCGACACGCAAGCCATCAAGCCCATATCTCTCAATCCAATAAAGAGCATTACCTGCTAAAAAATTACTTACTTCATGACGCCCAAAATTATAAATTAAGGTATTCCAATCTTGATGAAAACCTTCTTTAGGATCTTGATATTCATATTGGGCCGTGCCATCAAATTTAGCAAGTCCATGATCGTCAGAGGCAAAGTGAGCTGGAACCCAATCAAGAATTACATTAATATTTTGCGCATGCGCTGCATCTATCAGCATTTTAAAATCTTCAGGTGAGCCAAAACGATTCGTTGGCGCATAGAGACCAATCGGCTGATAACCCCATGATCCATCGTAAGGAAATTCTGTAATTGGTAATAACTCAATGTGCGTAAATCCCATATATTTAACATAAGAAATTAACTGATCAGCAAAGTCATGATAATTAAGCCAATAGTTATTCTCAGGATTACGCCGCCACGAACCTAAATGAACCTCATAAATAGAGATTGGGGCATTTAATTGATTTGCTTCAGCCCGCGTGCTTGTCATATGGAGACGTTCAGGCAATTTACTGATTCTAGAGGCGGTTTGAGGACGTAATTCAGCAGAAAAACCATAAGGATCAGCTTTAAGATGCCGTTCTCCATAGCAATCTAGAATTTCATATTTATAGAGCATTCCGTAGCTTATATCTGGTAAAAATAACTCCCAAATACCGCTCTCTTCACGCTTGCGCATTGGAGTACGCCGTCCGTCCCAGAAATTAAAATCACCAACAACCGAAACACGCAAGGCATTTGGTGCCCATAATGCAAAAGTTGTGCCATTAATGCCTTCAATACAGGCACTATGTGCACCCAAAAGCTCATATGGGCGCAAATGTTTGCCTTCCGCTAAGAGCCAGACATCTAAGTCTTGTAAGATTGTACTAAAGCGATATGGATCTTCAATGATATGTTGATTCTCACCCCAGCTTATTTGCAATTGGTAGGCAAATAAAGCAGGTTTATTTGAGTTTGTATCTGAAGTTATATGCGGAGGAACTATTCCTGCAAAAAATCCGCGCTCATCAATTTTTGTAAGTGTGCACAGTTTAAGTCCGCTAGCTTTATCAAGCACGCTCACCTCATCCGCATTTGGCATTAAAGCGCGTAATTCTAGGTGC
>BHEQ01000230.1 GCA_003864535.1 Gammaproteobacteria bacterium | reverse complement strand
TGATCAAGTATTATTCATGCACTTAACTTTAGTGCCATATCTGAAAGCTGCGGGGGAGCTTAAAACTAAGCCAACCCAGCATTCTGTAAAAGAGCTGCGCTCTATTGGGATCGCACCTGATATTTTAATCTGTCGCTCAGAACATGAGATCCCTGAAGAGGAACGTCGTAAAATCTCATTATTTACCAATGTCCCGTTTGAAGCAGTTATTACCTGTATTGATGCGGATACGATCTATCGTCTCCCGATGATTTTACATGCTCAAGGCTTAGATAGATTTGTGCTAGATCGCTTAAAACTTACCGCGCCCCCTGCAGATTTATCTGAATGGGAAATGGTGGTAAATCGTCTTTATCAATCTCAAGGTTTGGTCAATGTCGCTCTAGTTGGTAAATATGTTGATTTATCAGATGCATATAAATCTGTCAACGAGGCTTTATTGCATGCAGGAATTCAAAATCTTACTAAGATAAAAATTCATTATATTGATTCAGAAAAACTAGAACAAGAGATTAAGATTGAAGATTATCTTGGCTCTATGGATTGCATTTTAGTCCCTGGTGGTTTTGGGGAACGCGGTGTTGAGGGTAAGATAAAAGCTGTACGTTATGCGCGGGAGCAAAAAATACCTTACTTAGGAATTTGCTTAGGTATGCAAGTTGCGGTGATTGAATATGCGCGTAATATCGCAGGTCTTATTGATGCTAATAGTACTGAAGTGAGCTCAAGTACGGCTAATCCTGTAATTGCATTGATCACTGAATGGGAAAGTAATGATGGCAAGATTCAAAAGCGTTCAGAAAGTTCAGATATCGGTGGGACGATGCGTTTAGGCTCACAAGCTTGTAAGTTAGTTGAGAATTCTAAAATTGCACAAATTTATGGAACAAATCACATTAGCGAACGCCATCGGCATCGTTATGAGTTTAATAATGATTATCTAAATGTGCTTAAGCAAGCAGGTATGGTATTTTCTGGCTGGTCAGATGTTAATGAGCTTGTTGAATTTATAGAGCTTCCTGATCATCCTTGGTTTATCGGCTGCCAATGTCACCCTGAATTCACAAGTAATCCTCGCGATGGGCATCCTTTATTTAGTTCATTTATTCAAGCTGCTTTAGCTTATAAAAGTAGGATTTAATCATGATTAATAAGGATACACATAATTCTTTTTCTTTAACTAATGTGATGCTTGTATTTATATTAAGCCTGTGTTTATTGATAAGTGGTTGTACCTTTAAAAAATCATCAGGATCTACAGGATCTACTGTGTCTAATGCAACTAAAGCAACTGCTCTTAAAAGTGCTAAACAACAAATTGGCGTACCATATCGCTATGGTGGCTCGAACCCAAAACAAGGTTTTGATTGTAGTGGGCTTATACTCCATAGCTACTCCCAAGCTGGCATAAAAATTCCACGCACAACTAAAGAGCAATTTAAGGCATTTAAACCAGTGAAAAATCCCGCTATAGGTGATTTAGTATTTTTTGGATCACGCGGCACACCTAATCATGCTGGCATTTATGTAGGCAATAATAAGATGCTCCACGCCCCAAGCACAGGCAAAAAAGTCGAGATCGTGACTCTTTCCCCTGCATGGAAAAAACGTTATCTTGGCGCACGGATTGTTACAAAAAGATGATCACAAGCCTTGATAAATATAATCTTTTATCGTTATTTACCTTCTTGTATATGTTCAACAATATCATTACTTTCTTCTGGGACTTTAATGAATAGGAATATAATCAGAGCTACAAATGACAGTGCGCCAATCACCAAATAAATTGCTTTTGCACCGTAAATATCCATAAGGTAACCACCGAGCAACTGGTATACCATTGCCCCTAAACCCAAGCCCATCATTGCAACTAGGCTCATTGCTGTATTACGATATTTAGGCTCAATCAGATTTCCAACGACATGGACAGAAGACACAATAAATAAACCAAGCGAGATTCCCTGAATAACCGCCGTTAGTTGTACAAGAAATGGAGAAGGCAGAGTTGAATACCATATGAACCTAGCCCCATATATGAAACAGGTCAAAATTACTATCGGCTTTATTCCATACCGTTTAATTATTTTATCAGCTAGGAAAATAAATGGAATTTCACTGATTGTAAATAACAGGAAGGTTGTACCCAGAGCAGTTGGTGCTCCTCCCATTTCTTTAAACAACAAACCGAAATAAACTAAGTGTGTTTCATTAGCACCTGTCATAAAGAACGTTACCAGAAGAAAAAGTAAATAGTTCTTATTCTTTAAAACATTGGAGAAGATCTCTTTATATGGAACTTTCTCTTTATTTTCTTTATCGCTAGAAGAGACCTTAGGATTGGTGACAGTAAGGAAGAACATAAAAGTAATAACCATTCCAATGATGAATATTATAAACATTGATTTGTCAGTGAGTTTTTCATAAATAACACCACCGATTTGTGCCGCAATAGCAAAACCAATTGATCCCCACATCCTTATTTTGCCATAATCGTGCGGTGACCCTAGAGCAATGTTATCAGTCAATGGCACTACACCGTTCATCATAGCGATCATCAAACCATAGAACACTACAATAAATGCAAAGTTTCTATTAAATGACAATATGGCACAGATAGCAATCATAATAGCGATCGATATCAATATGACTTTTTTGGGGTTATGCATTCTGTCACTAATTGCTCCTAAAATTGGCTGGACAGCCAATGTTAGGAACGTTCCTGATGCAATAACAGTCCCTATTTGCATTCCAGAAAAACCTATTCCCTCTAAATAGGTTGATATCAAAGGGAATACACCGCCGAAAGCAAAATAAAGAAATGAAAAACCCATGCTGTAACAAAAATAACTACTTTTCATATTACACTCCTGTGTATTAAGTTAAGATAATTTAATTGAGGCAACAAGATGAGTTGCTTTTTCAAGAGATATCTCTGAAAAATCATCCTCTTGCTCTTTTACTGCTGCTCCTACTATAAATCCTTTAGAGATTACTTTTAATTTACCAATTGATTCATTGCTCACCCCTCCCCCC
The DNA here is from genome assembly GCA_003864535.1 of Gammaproteobacteria bacterium. Taxonomy (GTDB): domain Bacteria; phylum Pseudomonadota; class Gammaproteobacteria; order Cardiobacteriales; family Wohlfahrtiimonadaceae; genus BHEQ01. Next base: position 5 of record BHEQ01000230.1, on the reverse strand, counting down.
ACAAT
>BHEQ01000229.1 GCA_003864535.1 Gammaproteobacteria bacterium | reverse complement strand
TAATAATGATGATGATGATGATGATGATAATTCAGATAAGCAAGATCATTCTGACTCAGAAAAATTAAGAGATTTATTAAAACCTTATCTTATTTTAGAGCGTTATTTTAAAGATCAAAATAATCAAGATCAGCTTATTAAAATTGGAGTTATTGGAGTATTACCCCCAAATATATTGGTTTGGGATAAAGTTAATCTCACTCAAAAAGCGACCCAGCTTGGATTTAAAAATATTCAGGTTGAAGATATTCTTGAGTGCGTAACGCGAATAGCACTTGATTTAAAAGATAAAACAGATTTAATCATAGTCTTAGCACATAGTGCCTACTCTTCTCGGGAATACATCAAAGGAGCTGAGAATCTTGCCAATCATTTAGCCTTAATTGCAGATGTTGATGTGATTCTAAGCGGACATGCGCACGCGCGGTTTCCCTCAAAAAATAGCGAACCTCAAGATTATCTTAATTTAAAAGGAGCTGATTTTGTCCGCGGTCTTATTCACGGCAAGCCAACAACGATGCCAGGCTGCTTTGGTAGCCATCTTGGGGTGATTGATCTGGAATTGCATCAAGATGCGCATCATGATGCGGGCACGTGGCAAGTGCGTAATCCTAATGCTGATATTTTTGGGGTTTATGATCAAATTCAGGGACGCGCTGTCGTTAAAGGTGAGGATGATTTACGCCAACTTTTAGCGTCAGATCACGCCGCAACACGCGCTTTTGTCAATCAAGCTATCGGTAAAAATAAATGTGATATCGCAAGCTTCTTGGCGCTAATTCAAGATGATCCAACTGTGCAAGTAATCACGCGGGCGCAAAAAGAATATATTGAGAATAATTTGGATGATAAATATGCGCATTTACCCATTTTATCCGCAGCCGCACCTTTTAAAGTCGGCGGGCGTAAAAATGATCCTGAAAGTTTTGTGCAGATTGATGCAGGAGCTTTAAGTTATCGCCATGCCGCTGATTTATACTCTTTTCCTAATACTTTAGTTGCTTTAAAAATAAAAGCTTGTGATATTAAAGAATGGCTTGAGTGCGGAGCAAGTGCCTTTAATCAAATTGATTTAAGCAGCTCTAAGCCGCAAAGTTTAATCAACTGGAAGGGCTTTCGCTCGTATAATTTTGATGTGATTGATGGTTTAACCTATGAGATTGATATCTCTTGTGCTGCTAAATATGATCAAAATTGTGATCTGATTAACTCCGCCACATCACGGATTAGGAATATATGTTTTTTAGGTAAACCGCTTGATGTTGATCAAGAATTTATTCTAGTTACCAATAATCATCGCGCTTATGGAGAGAAATTTGCAGGCACGATTGAGGATAATATTATTTTGGTAAGCACGGAGGAGTTACCTAATTTATTGGCAGATTATATTTCCAAGCAAACAGATAAACATGGCGGACTTGAGCTTATTCCAAATCGAATTTGGCGCTTTAGCCCTCTTGTGGGAAGTTTACCTGAGGTAAAATTAGATATTTATTTTGAAACAGCAAGCTCTGCCAAAGCTGCGGCTTATATTTTAAAATATGCGCAATATAAATTGCATAAACGTGGTTTAGATAATGCAGGATTTGCAGTATATTCAATTGATTTAACAAATATTTTTCATGATAAACCATAAGAGCAAGCGAGAATTAACAATGAGTTTAACAATGAGCCTAGCTAATAACAATACTAAAAATAACACAAAAAATAATACCATAGGCGTTTTACTGGTAAACCTAGGCACACCAGATGCACCGACTAAAAAAGCAGTTAAAATATACTTAAAAGAGTTTTTAAGTGATCCGCGCGTAATTGAGATTCCAAAAATTTTGTGGCAAATTATTTTACGCGGCATAATTTTAAATACGCGCCCTAAAAAATCAGCAGAAAAATACAAAAAGGTCTGGACGGAAAAAGGCTCGCCCTTATTAGCGATTAGCCAAGAGATTTGCACTCATGTCGCTGCAAACTTAGGTGCTGCTTATAATGTTAAATTAGGCATGCGTTATGGCTATGATACAGCTGGAGTTCCTTCTATTTTTGCACAACTTGATGCTTTTCAAGCTGAAAACATTGAACATGTGATTGTATTACCGTTATATCCCCAATATTGCGCGGCAACAACGGCTAGTGTCTTTGATAAAATTAGCGCATGGATGATCCGTAAGCGTAATATTGTGGGCTTAACCTTTATCAAAGAATATTATCAGCATCCTCTTTTTATCAAAGCTTGTACTGTGGCAATTAATGAAGATCTTGCCATGCATAAACAGCCGCAAAAATTAATTTTTTCATATCACGGCATGCCTGAGGTGACTTTTAAAAAAGGTGATCCTTATTACACGCAATGCTTAAAAACTACCGAGCTTATTATTAATAGCTTAGATAATAAATCAGCCGATCATTATCAAAATGTTTTTCAGTCACGCTTTGGAGCGCAAGCATGGCTAAAACCATATGCTTATCAATATTTAAATGAACTACCTAAGCAAGGAGTTGATGATGTCGCTGTTTTTTGCCCAGGCTTTAGTGCCGACTGCCTAGAAACTTTAGAGGAGATGGCGCTAGATAATAAAAGTGTATTTATCCAAGCTGGTGGCAAAAATTATCGTTATATTAGCGCATTAAATACCAGCGTGGCGCATATAGATTTATTAGCAACCCTGATCAAAGAATATACGCCAACTTTATCAAGCATAAACACAGAAATTAAATAATGATAATATTAAATGTAACTACTCAGCAGCTAAAAAAGCAACCCCCTCCCAACCTCCACCGAAGCAAGGGGAGGATAAGTCCCCCTTGCAAAGGGGGGATTTAGGGGGGTGGAATGTCAAATTCAGCATTTAAAGTCATCATTATTTAACATGTAGTCTATGAAAATGAATATGTTAATACTGCTGAGTAGTTACTATTAAATCAACTAGTTAAAGAAGCCTAACCTTTGAATAAGGTTAAGGTTAAGGCCATTAAATTAAGGATTTAAAAGAACCCGTCCAAACCTCCTCTTCGCAGCCATGGGAGGAGCTGTAAAAGCACCACAACACGG
>BHEQ01000228.1 GCA_003864535.1 Gammaproteobacteria bacterium | reverse complement strand
GTTCAAGTAGTTGATAAAGATAATAAGCTAAAACCAACAATCGTGATTGCAAGTCGGGCAGAAGGTGATCTATGGATCTTAGATAGCGGACTTAACTCAGGCGACCAAATTATGCTCGAAGGTTTTCATCAAATCCGCGGTCCATCTTTAGGTATGAAAGTCAATCCTGTTGATGTTAATGCGCCCCCAAATGCGGATTCTAACTCAAAAAAAGACGCTCCTTCACAACCATAACCCATAATACAAGGAATTAATCATGTCGCGTTTTTTTATAGATCGCCCCATTTTTTCATGGGTGTTGGCAATTTTCATCATGTTTGCAGGTATTATTGCTGTTAAAACCTTGCCTATTTCACAATATCCTGAAATTGCCGCACCTAAAATCAGCATTAGCTCAACCTATCCTGGAGCTAGTGCTAAAACTGTTGAAGAAACGGTTATTCAAGTAATTGAACAAAGACTTACAGGGCTTGACGGCTATCGTTATATGGAATCCTCAGGCAATAGTAATGGTCAAATTTCAATTAATGTGATTTTTGAGCAAGGAACAAATGTTGATATTGCGCAAGTGCAAGTGCAAAATCAATTACAACAAGCACTTCCTCTTTTACCGATGGAAGTACAGCAACAGGGAATTAAAGTTGAAAAATCAGCCGCCTCATTTTTACTTGTCGTCGGATTTTACTCTGAAGATGGCTCGCTTAATAAAAATGACTTAGGTGATTATGTTTCAACGAGTGTTTTAGACTCTATTTCTAGATTAGATGGCGTTGGACAGGTTAATTTTTTTGGCTCATCGTATTCAATGCGTGTTTGGTTAGACCCCAATAAATTAAATAATTTTAGCCTTATTCCTGGTGATGTTGTAGCTGCAATCAAAGAACAAAATGCCCAAGTTGCTTTTGGTCAACTTGGTGGCTCTCCGACGGTTGAAAATCAATCCTTAAATGTCACCGTAACCTCACAATCTCAATTAAGCAATACTACAGAATTTGGAAATATTCAGTTACGCGTCAATGCAGATGGTAGCCAAGTTAGACTTAAAGATGTCGCCACAATAGAACTCGGAAGTGAAAATTCTTATATCGAACCATTTTATAATGGTAAACCTGCAACAGGATTTGCCGTTAGCTTAGCCTCTGGTGCAAATGCTTTAGATACGGCGGAATTGGTTAAATCAGAAATATTAAAACTATCCGCAATTTTTCCTACAAGCATGAAGTACGCCTATGCTCATGATACGATTCCTTTTGTTGAACGCTCTATTGATAATGTTTTTCATACCTTAATTGAGGCAATTGGTCTTGTTTTCTTAGTCATGTTCTTATTTTTAGGTAATTTTAGAGCGACCTTGATTCCAACTTTAGCGATTCCTGTTGTCTTGCTCGGTACTTGCGCCGTCTTAGCTGCATTTGGGTTTACCTTGAACACGCTTACTTTATTTGCAATGGTGCTGGCAATCGGTCTTCTCGTTGATGATGCAATTGTCGTGGTTGAGAATGTCGAGCGGATCATGGAAGAGGAACATTTATCCCCTGTTGAGGCAACCCGTAAATCAATGCAACAAATTACAGGAGCTTTAATTGGTATTGCACTTGTTTTATCTGCGGTATTTGTGCCATTAGCATTCTCATCTGGTGCATCAGGCGTGATCTATCGTCAGTTTTCAATTACGATTGTAACGGCGATGGCATTATCTGTTTTTGTTGCAATATTTTTTACTCCCGCATTGTGTGCCACGCTCCTGAAGCCGCATTCAACTGAGCCTACGCGTTATAATGGTATATTTTCAATATTTAATCCGTTAATGCGCATGATTGATGCCGTGCTTAAGCGCTTTAATAACGTGTTTGTGCGCGGAAACAAAAAATATACAAATGGTGTTAGTTGGCTGTTAAATAAACCAAAAAGAGGAGTTATCGCATTTATTATTATGTTAGTTGCGCTTACTTACGGATTTATTAAGCTTCCCTCTTCTTTTTTACCTGACGAAGATCAAGGGATTATTTATTCCTTATTTACCGCACCAAATGGCACGCCGCTCAATCAAACGCTTAAACCTATATTATCCCTAAGCGCACATCTTTTAGAGAATGAATCTGACAGTATAGAGTCTGTTTTTTCTGTAGGTGGTTTTAGTTTTATGGGTGCAGGCGGTAATGCTGGCATGTCATTTATTAAATTAAAAAATTGGGATGAGCGTAAAAATCCTGATCAATCTGTCAACGCAGTTGCGGGTAGAATTAATGGATTTTTACAATCTAAAAAATCAGTCCTAGCTTTTGCCATCGTCCCTCCTCCGATTAATGAGCTTGGGAATGCATCTGGATTTTCTTTACAGCTCCAAGATCGTGGCAATTTAGGGCACGATAAGTTATTAGATGCCTCTAAAGAACTTTTAGGAAGAGTAATGCAAGATAAACGCTTTTCAAGCCTAATACCATATGGACAATATGATAGTATGCAATATCAGCTTAATATTGATCAAGAAAAAGCACGCGCCCTTGGATTATCCATGAATGGCGTTAATCAAACCCTAGCGATTGCTTGGGGCGGATATTATGTTAATGATTTTCTAGATCGTGGGAAAATCAAAAAGGTAATGCTCCAAGGTCAAGCAGATTCTAGAATGCTTCCCGAAGATATTCATAAATGGTATGCCCGCAATAATAATGGCGAAATGGTACCTTTTAGTGCATTTTCTAATGGGCAGTGGGTGCTAGGTTCACCTAAGCTTGATCGTTTTAATGGCTATCCTTCTTTTAAAATGGTAGGAAATACGGGACCAAATATAAGCTCAGGTGTTGCAATTGCTGCCATTACCGAAATGGTGGAGAAGCTACCTGCAGGTGTTACCGCGGCTTGGTCTGATGTTACTTATGAAGAGATTCGTTCAGGAAATACAGCAATGACACTGTATTTAATCTCATTGCTAGTCGTTTTTTTAAGCTTAGCGGCACTTTATGAGTCATGGTCTGTTCCATTTGCGGTTATATTAGTTGTCCCCCTTGGAATTATTGGCGCGGTGTTAAGTGGGCATATTAGCGGCATGAGCAATGA
>BHEQ01000227.1 GCA_003864535.1 Gammaproteobacteria bacterium | reverse complement strand
CCGCTAGATCCTCTTGCTCAGGCCTTTGTTCAATTAGGATTTGCAGTTTGGAATATTGAATATCGCTGCATTGGAAGTGGTGGTGGTTTTCCTGAAACATTGCAAGATGTTGCAAGTGCTGCTGAGTATTTAAAAACAATATCACATCAATATAATTTAGATTTAAGCGCAATTATGACAGTTGGGCATTCTGCGGGTGGTCATTTAGCATTATGGTTAGCAGCTCGGCCTAATATTCGGGTAGATAGCGTTCTTTTTCAAAGCAATCCAATCCATATTTTTGCGGTAGTTTCTTTAGCTGGAGTGGCTGATTTAAACGACGCTTCCTATAGGAATTTTAGCGAAGGGATTGTTTTAAAATTTATGGGAGGTAGTGCTGCTAACTTGCCGCTAGAGTATCAAGCTGCATCACCACACGCTTTATTGCCGCTTAATATTCCCCAATGGCATATTGTTGGAGAAAACGATACTGATGTACCTTGCGCTTACATTCAGCAATATGTAAATTACGCAAAATTATATGATGTGACTTTCTTAGATATCGTGGCTAACCTTGATCATATGTCATTGATTGATCCAGAAAGTAAGGCATGGGAGTTTATTAAAAATGCAGCGTTAAGTTTATTGAAGAAATGTAACTAAATTCAAATAAAATACTTATTTTTTGACCCATGTTCAAACCATTGTATAAATAATCAGATTAAACTTAACTAGTTATTATTCAAAGGTTAGCTATGAAAGAATCTTCAATAGAATTTATTGTGCAGGAATATTTTTCTGATCCCACGCGGCAGTTTACTTTAAAGCAAGGTAAGCCACTCGTTGAGCAGGGTCAGTTTAATGATCGCCTTTTTTATGTTTTAAAAGGTAATTTGGAAGCGCGCATAAATTACGATGATGCCGAAGGTGAGGCACAAAACTCGCTTGTTTTTAATGCAACCGCAAAAACATTTTTAGGCGTGTATAGCTTTTTCTCAAAAAAATTTCGCTCCCCATTAACCGTTATCGCAACGATTGATACCAAACTTGCCTATATTGATTCTGATGTTGCCGCAATCAATGCAGAAGAATACGGTAGTTTGACTCAGCAATTTATGCCGATGATTGTAGAGGAGCTTTCTAAGCGTCAAATGCGCAGTATTGAATCAAGTCACATGCGCGAGGTTGCCTTAAATAATCTGCATGAACATAAACAATTGACGATGCTTGGGAAAATGGCGGCAGGAATCACCCATGAGTTAAATAATGTGATGAGTGTGATTGATCGCAATAGTTATAATCTTGTTCAAGGCTATCAGCACAAGCTAGAATCTGAGCTTACTTTATGGAAAGCATTTGGGAAAGGCCTAAAATTTGGGCAAACTATCAGCCATAAAGATGCACGCGAGCACGCACAAATCCTAATGAAGCGTTTTCCAACTATTAGTTATGATTACGCCAAGCGTTTAAGCGCGATGCTTAAAGGGCAAATTCCCAATGAATTAGCAGATGATCATAAAATTCAATTAAGAGAATGGGAAGCTGGGCGCGATTGTTATGATTTGCGTTTAGCTAGTACCCATGCGGTTAATCTTCTAAAATCAATTAAATTATTAGTGAGCGCACCTAAAGAGCATATTGTTTGTGATTTACATGCAAGTTTGAGTGAAGCTATTGCTTTAGTGCGCAATATAATGCCTGATGTTGAGATGCAAATAGAGCTTGAAGAGGTGCAAGATATACTCGGTAATCCTACTGAATTGATTCAAATTTGGGTGAATATATTAAAAAATGCTGCGGAAGCGATGCAGATAGAACATGTTAATAATCCAATGATTAAAGTCCGCTTGCATCAATATGAAGATAAAATTTTTGTATCAATTACCAATAATGGGCCTAAAATTCCTGATTTGATAGCAGCACAAATATTTTTACCAAATTTCACAACTAAAACAGCTAATGAAAATAAAAGTTCAAACAGTAAAATTATTGGTTTAGGCTTAGGTCTTTCGATTGTTAAGAGAATTATTGTGGAACACCAAGCTCGAATTTTGTTAGACTCTAAAGAAGGCCTCACAAAATTCACAATTTTATTTAACGCGGCAATCGTGCCAAAAGCTAGCGAAGTAGTAAATAAATAAGTTACTTTATAAATTAAATTACATTACATTAAAACTCAAAGAGGAAATAATTATGAAACCTTATATTATTTGTGTAGATGACCAAAGTGAAGTTTTAAATGCACTCTATAATGATCTTGATAAGTTTAAAACATTGTTTGAAATTGAATGTTGTGGGAGTGTTGATGAGGCTTTAGAGCTTGCAAATAGTCTTGATGATAATGGTCAGCACTTAGCGTTAGTAATCTCAGATCATCGCATGCCTGATAAAACAGGACTAACCTTATTGGTGAGTTTGCAAAAAGATTCGCGCTTTAAAGGTGTTAAAAAAATCATGCTCACAGGACAGGCAAATCATCAAGATACAATTTTAGCAATTAATGATGCCAAAATTGATGCTTATATCCCTAAACCATGGACAGAAGCTGTAATTACGGCAGAAGTATCCAAGGCACTGACTAATTTTTTGTTTGATCAAGGTTTGTATGAAGATAAATACCTAAAATTGTGTAATCAAGCGACTGTACTTGAGCGTTTACATGGTTGATGCTCATTTTATGCTGTGAATGTTAAAGAAGTTAAAGCAGCTAAAGAAGACTCGCCTTCCAACCCTGCGCAGGGGATTTAGAGGAAAGCCTTAACTTAATGGAGTTGAGGTCTGGGTGATGCTTCTTTAACTGATTGATTTGTAACTACTCAGCAGTCTTAACATATTAATTTTTATAGACTACATGTTAAATAATGATGACTTTAAATGCTGAATTTGACATTCCGCTCTATTTAATTAACCCCCCTAAATCCCCCCTTTGCAAGGGGGACTTACTCCTCCCCTTGCTTCGGTCGAGGTTGGGAGGGGTTATTTTTTTAGCTGCCAAGTAGTTACTATTCAAGATGTAATATATAAAAATAAATATGTTAATACTGCTGAGCAGTTACAACCATCAAAGATAATCCTTTTAGAATCATAAAATCTTAGGT
>BHEQ01000226.1 GCA_003864535.1 Gammaproteobacteria bacterium | reverse complement strand
GGGAGGGTGGGAGGTGTTACTTTTTGAGGTGCAGAGAAGTAACAATAAAACAAAACAAATGGCAATATTAAATCAAGCAGTTAAATATGACTATCCTGTGGAGAGAGGAGGGGACAACGATATTATGTTAAGATTGCAAAAGGCCCATCCCAAGCTCCACTTAGCAGGGGAGGAGCTGTAAAAGTCACCTGCGAAGGGGATTTAGGTTTTTTTTAAGCTTGATAAACAATCTTGCCACCGACCATTGTCATCAATACTTTTATATTTTCAATATCATTAGCTGGAATATCAAATATATTACGATCTAAAATAATAAGATCTGCAAACTTGCCAAGCTCTAATGAACCAATAACATCCTCGCGGCGCTGTGCATATGCCGAATCAATCGTCGCTGCGCGAAGAATTTCAAGGATACTTAGATCCCGATCATTATCTAAACGCACTGCTGCATTTTGATTAAGCGTGCGTCCTGTTCGCGTTGCGGCAACTTTAAACGCGTACCATTCATCTAAAGCATCAATAGGCCAGTCGCTTCCAAACACAATTTTAGCACCTGCATCAATAAACTTTGCTAGAGGTTCTAAATTCTCAAATCTTTCTTCGCCTAACATATTGCGCTCAAGTTCGATTAAATCAGAATCAGGCGCAGCCCATTGAAAGGAAAGAACTGCATGCACTTTTAGTGCGGCAAAGCGTGCATAATCATGCGGATCAACCAGTTCATTATGCGCAAGCCCTGGGCGAATATCTTTATTTGGATAGGATTTGCGCATTTTTTCTATAGAATTTAAAGCCATAGAAATAGCACCATCACCAACTGTATGGAGATGAGGATCGAAGCCATGTTTGGCAATTTGGAGCATGAGCTCATCTAAAATCTCAGCACTAAAATATAAATCACCATAACGCTTACTCGCTTGCCAGTTTGGTGCTTGCGTACTGCCTTTATTTTCGTGATACGGTTTTAATAATGCGGCGGTCATTGTTGGTGCTTGGAGGACACCATCGAGAAACATTTTTAAGCAGCGACAACCAAGTCCAGGTTTTGGCGACCAGATCACTTGATCATATTGCCTCGCAAAATCTACCGCATTAGCAACAGCTACAGCTACAGCTGCAACATTTGGAACTTGAGCTGGCATAATCTCACGCGCGGCTTGGAAGCGGATAGTTAACTCATCTTGCTGATGTAATGTTGCAAATGCATCTAATTGAAGTGGTGCTACGCGCGCATCCATAACCGTTGTCACTCCTTGCTCATTTAATACTTTTTGAACTAAACGGGCAACATTTAGAGCTTGAGGCGCATTTAATGAAGGAATACTATCATACGCCCGCATCGCAGGGGCATCTTCAAGAATTCCTGTTAATTGACCATTTATATCTTTTCCAATTTTGCCATCGATTGGATCTGGCGTATTTGCATCAATCCCCAAAAGCTCTAGTGCCAAAGTATTCGCAAGCAAGGTATGGCAATCATTAGAAAATAAAATAACAGGGCGTTCTGTGTTTAGGCAATCTAAGTCAGCCCGAGTGATTTGGGCACTATTAATCCCTGTGCGCGGATTTAGCTCTGCAAGCATTCCTTGACGTAACCATGCGGTAACTTTAAGCCAATCTTGAGGACTTTTTGCCAAATCTTGATCCAAATGTGCTTGTACGTGCGCCAAAATTTGTGCGACGGTTAATGCTGCATAATTAAGATTACACCCAGAGAGCTGCACACCTCCCCAAAAAGGGTGCATATGCCCATCAATGATACCTGGCATCATCATCTTGCCGTGTAGATTAATTTGTTGTGTTTGGGGATCGCATAATTTTTGAAGCTCAAGATAATTACCGACACTAAGTATCTTTCCTTCAAAAATAGCAATTGCATCAACACATGTATTTTGCGCATCAGCAGTATAAATGCACCCATTAAAGTAGATAATATCTGCAATTTTGGATATTTTTTGCATATCATTTTTTTGTATATCATTTTTTTTCATAGAATCTTTTTTTATAGAATCTTTGTTCATAGGGTCACCTTTTAATTTAATTAATAATTGATCTCATTTGGGCATCAGAAATAGCAGGGGGTTTTAAGGAAAAGTTGCGTGTTAGAATAAGTAAATAAACTAAACCAACTAAAATCCAAGATATGCCGATCAGTAACGCGCTTTGGTGGAGGCTTGACCATAACCATAATGTTAAAATCACGCCAATTGTAGGCATAACTAAATAACGCCATAAAGCGGTTCTTGAGCGTTGTTTTTGATTAATAATAAAATGCTTAATAACGGAGAGATTAACAAAAGTAAATGCAGTTAGAGCACCAAAGCTAACCATGGATACCACCATCGATAATGAGATAAATAAAGCACTTAAAGATGCAATTGAAAAAGAGACGATTGAGACAAAAATAATCGCTAAAACAGGAGTGCGATACTGTGGATGTAAATAAGAAAAGATAGCTTTAGGCAACACGCCTTCGCGCCCCATCGCAAAGAATATCCGCACAATACTTGCTTGAGATGTCATTGCGGAGGCAAATGAACCTATGATATAAACCGCGATAAATATTGAGACAAATACAGCACCACCAACTTTTTTGAAAATTATTAATCCTGCGGTGTCGATATTAGCCTCTGTAAATTGCTGCCAATTTGGATAAGCTAAATGAGCGAAATAGGCGGTAATGATAAATAATCCTCCGGCAATGAACACGGTAATCATAATCGCCCGCGGTAAAGAATGTTTAGGGTTTTTAGTTTCCTCAGCAAGGGTTGAGATTGCATCAAACCCTAAAAAGGCTAAGCATAAAATAGCCGCCCCACTAAGTAGTCCAGATATTTGCTGATTGGCGACTGCTAAAGGCTTAAGTAAAGTATCGATACTCCAATCACTTTGCCAATATATACATAAGCATAAAAATATAACAATAAAGAAAAATTGAAGTATTACAATGAGTATATTCATAGAGTTAACTAATTTAATGCCTAATATATTAAGTATAGTGACAATGGCAATAGCACTTAATATAAAAATCGATATAGGAATCATCGGGAAAGCTGCATGCAAATAAATGCCGATAATAAGATAGTTTAAAATAGGCAGAAAAAGATAATCTAACAGTTGTGCCC
>BHEQ01000225.1 GCA_003864535.1 Gammaproteobacteria bacterium | reverse complement strand
AAAATTTACCCTTATAAATTTACAATCAGGCAAATCTGGCTCAGTTGAGCCTCAAACATGACGGATATTATTTACCAAGGCTTTGGATCGCTAGAATTAGTCACGCTTGAGGCTAAATATTGTTGCGCTTAACTTGTGCTGCTCAAGAAAGCACGAGGTTATTTCAGCATACTTGCTATTTTTAGGCAAGATGGAGTTTAATGGACGCTTACCTTTATTTTTGTAAAAGTGTTTTTAACGCGTGTTGAACGTAAAAAGTAGAGTATCCAAATAAAGAAGCCAATAAGCTGACGAAGAGTCTTATTTGGCTCACCAAGAGTCATTGATGCATCATTAAAAACTCCAGCGTAATGATATAAAATTACCGTCTCCATAATGACAATAATAGCAAGATAGATTAAATAACTAATAAACCACATTGGGGTGCGGATATCATACGAAAATACTAGAATCAATAGCCTTACTGATATAGCAATCTGTATGATTCCAAAAATCATAAACAGTACAAGGAATGCGCAAAACCATGGGTAACTTTCACTTAAACCCATCCATTCTTCATACGATAATTCTATAATACCTGACCATATATTATAGCAAGTCATGATAATGCTGATAAATAACCCTAAAATAGGCAGAATAAGCCAGCCACGAATAGGAATATTAGTTTGAATTGGTGATGTATTTGTTTGCTTCATTTTTTGTATCCTTATAGAAAAATTATCAAAATAACCGTATAACCTAAATTATAATTTTTCATATACAGGGAACTTGTGGCATAAGCTGGTTACATTTTTGGCAATATGCGCTAAAACAGCCTCATCTTCAACATTTTCTAAGACATCACACATCCAGCCTGTTAATAATTCAATTTCAGGCTCTTTAAATCCACGCGTGGTTATTGCAGGTGTTCCTACCCGAATTCCTGAGGTGACAAATGCTGATTGCGGATCATTGGGAACAGTATTTTTATTAACCGTGATATGTGCTTTACCTAAAGCTGCATCAGCCACTTTTCCTGTCAATCCTTTATCTATTAAATCAACGAGCATTAGATGATCATCAGTTCCGCCTGAGACAATTTTAAAGCCGCGGCGCTGAAATACTTCTGCCATTTTTCGAGCATTTTTAATAACTTGAGCTTGATATACTTTAAATTCAGGCTGTAATGCCTCAAGTAACGCAACAGCTTTTGCCGCGATAACATGCATTAACGGGCCGCCTTGAATTCCTGGGAAGATTGCTGAATTTAGCTTTTTCTCAAGCTCAGGATTTGCGCGGGCTAAGATCAAGCCACCGCGTGGACCTCTTAGTGTTTTATGGGTTGTAGTTGTGACAACATCCGCTAAAGGAATTGGATTTGGATATAAACCTGCGGCAATTAAACCTGCAACGTGTGCCATATCAACAAATAAATAAGCACCAACTTTATCGCAAATTGCGCGAAAGCGTTCAAAATCTAAATGGCGCGAATAGGCTGAAAATCCAGCAATAATCATTTTAGGCTTACATTCAATTGCTTGAGCTTCTAGCGCGTCATAATCAATCAAGCCATCGTCGGTTACGCCATATTGGATCGCATTATAAGTGCGTCCTGAGAAGTTTACATGCGAGCCATGAGTTAAATGCCCACCATGGGATAAGCTCATGCCTAAAATTGTATCACCTGCGTTAAGTAAAGCTAGAAATACCGCGCCATTAGCTTGAGAGCCTGAATGTGGCTGCACATTGACATAATCTGCCCCAAAAAGCTTTTTCGCGCGTTCAATAGCTAAACTCTCGGCAATATCAACATGTTCACAACCGCCATAATAGCGTTTACCAGGATAGCCTTCAGCATATTTATTCGTTAATTGCGAGCCTTGTGCAGCCATCACCATAGGTGAGCAATAATTTTCTGAGGCAATTAATTCAACGTGATCTTCTTGGCGTTGATTTTCAGCTTGTATGCTTGCAAATAATTCAGGATCAAACTGCTCTAGCGGGATATTTTTAAACATGGTATTGCCTCTTGTGGGTAGATAAATAATCAAGGGCACATCTATAAAATAGAAGTCCCCTCAAGCGTGAACGATTTTATAGGAATTTATTAATATTAGCATCTTATGGATTAACATATCATAGAAGTGTTTTACTGCCATTTTTATTTCTGAAACTTGTATAAGACCTGTGTTAGGATTGGATTATCCTTAGATTAGCCTTGGGTTAAACTTGCACCATACTAATAATTATGGGAATACTAATGCAAGCTCCTAAGGTTGTCCATGTAATTATTGATGCCATTAATGGTGCGTCTCCACCCATTTGGCGTGCCAAAATATACGCATTGCCAGCACACGGAACAGCGGCATACAGCATGGCTAAATTAAAGGCTGTACCTGAAGGTGCTTGTAAATATTTCAATAAAATATAAGTAATTAATGGGAGTAATAATAACTTAGCTAGGGTTGAAAAACCTAATAAGCTTAAGCTGTTAATGTTCATTTTTAGTGTTAAGCCCGCTCCAACTGCCAAGCAGCTAGTTACCATTGATGCTGCCGCTAAATAAGTTAAATACATCATTAAAAAATCAGGTATGGCGGCATTTATTTTATTTAAAAACAGTCCAGTTAACGCACCTATCATCAAGGGATTTTTAATCAAACCGATTAATATCTGGAGAGGATTTGTTTTAGCGGCACTGCCAAATATATTCATGCAAGAAATACATAAAAGATTATTAAGTACGATCATATACGCCATAAAAAATCCTGCTAATGCCAAGCCTGCATCACCAAATAAAGCATACGCTAGGGCAATAAAAATATAAGAATTATAGCGAATACTTCCTTGAAAAACAGAGGTGAAAGAATGATTTGGTATTTTAAATATAATCTTAAATATAAATATAATGAGAATAACAATTAAACTTGCCAAAATAGTCGAGATAAGTGCTAAGTTTTAGCCTGTTCCATTAAAATCAGCTTTAGATATTTGCACAATGAAAAGCGCTGAGAATAAGAGATAATACGTAAGTTTCTCCAAGTTTTTCCAAAATATATCTTCTTTTATAAAAGATCTTCTTAATGAAAATCCTGTAAGAATAAGTAAGAAAATTGGCAGAATTGCTAAAAAAATAGTAAGCATAATTTGTTTTCCGAAAAATAATTCATGATAATCATGGTATTAGA
>BHEQ01000224.1 GCA_003864535.1 Gammaproteobacteria bacterium | reverse complement strand
GCTTATTGCCATGATTAATACGCTATTTATGCTCGCTTTTGGGATCTCTTTTCAAGATTTATTGGGATATGTTTTCTCACCATTTGCCTTTTTTATGGGCGTTGAGTGGGCAGAAGCTACACGCGCGGGTAGTATTATGGCAACTAAATTAGTCTCAAATGAATTTGTCGCAATGCTTAATCTACAAGAGATAATGAAAGCTCAAGCTTTTACAGAACGTACCGTGGCGATTGTCTCTGTCTTTTTAGTCTCGTTTGCAAATTTCTCCTCTATCGGAATTATTGCAGGCGCGGTTAAAAGCTTGAACGAAGAGCAAGGTAATGTCGTAGCAAGATTTGGGCTAAGATTAGTTTATGGGGCAACCTTGGTAAGTTTTTTAACTGCAACAATTGTTGGTATTATTGTTTAGTAATAAGTTGTAACTACTTCGCAGCTAGAAAACCACCCCCTCCCAACCACCCCCTTCACAAGGGGAGGAGCAAGTCCCCCTGTTAAGGGGGATTTAGGGGGAGAGAGGTTATAGTTAAATGGAGCATTTAAAGTCATCATTATTGAATATGCTGAGTAGTTACAATAAGTTTAATAATAATTAATTACATTTATTTTAATAAGGAAAAATATTATGAGAATGGTCGATATTATTGGTAAAAAGCGTGATGGTTTAGAGCTATCTACTGCTGAAATTAACTTTGCAATTAATGGCTATACTAAAGGAGATATTCCTGATTATCAAATGAGCGCTCTTGCAATGGCTATTTATTTTCAAGATATGAATGATCGGGAGCGTGCAGATTTAACTATGTGCATGGTGCATTCTGGGGATGTGATTGATCTTTCTGCCATTGCAGGGATTAAAGTTGATAAACACTCAACTGGCGGAGTTGGGGATACTACAACGCTTGTGCTTGCACCACTTGTTGCCGCGCTTGATATTCCTGTTGCAAAAATGTCGGGACGTGGGCTTGGGCACACAGGTGGCACGATTGATAAGCTTGAGGCAATTGCAGGTTTTAATGTTGAAATTAGCAATAAGCAATTTATAGAATTGGTAAACAGCAGTAAAATAGCGGTTATTGGACAAAGTGGCGATTTAACTCCTGCGGATAAAAAAATCTATGCGCTGCGTGATGTTACCGCGACGGTAAATTCAATTCCTTTAATTGCAAGCTCTATTATGAGCAAGAAAATAGCTGCAGGAGCTGATGCTATCGTACTTGATGTTAAAACAGGTGCGGGCGCGTTCATGAAAACAGACGCAATGGCTGAGCAATTAGCCCACGCGATGGTTAAAATTGGTAATCAAGTAGGCCGATCAACTATGGCGGTTATCTCAGATATGTCTCAACCTCTAGGCTTTGCGATTGGCAATGCACTTGAAGTTGCTGAGGCTATCGCTACATTAAAAGGTGAAGGCCCTGAGGATCTTACTGAATTAACCTTAGTTTTAGGCAGTCAAATGGTAGTTTTAGCCAAAAAAGCAGATACTTTAGAACAAGCTCGCGCCATGCTCAAGGAAGTGATGGCAAATGGTAAAGCTCTAGCAAAATTTAAAGAGTTTGTGATCAATCAAGGTGGTGATGGCTCGATGATTGATGATCCATCTAAATTACCGCAAGCTAAATATAAAATTGAAGTTCCAGCACAAGAATCTGGATTTATTTCTCAAATTGTCGCGGATGAGATTGGCGTTGCTGCTATGATTTTAGGGGCAGGACGTGCAACTAAAGATGATATTATTGATTTAGCCGCAGGTTTGATGTTGCATAAAAAAGTTGGTGATAGCGTAAAAATTGGTGAGTCACTTCTTACAATTTATAGCAATAAGGAAGATGTTAGTGCAGTTGTTGCGAGAATTTATGCAAATATTAAAATTGCAAATCACGCCACTGCCCCCAAATTAATTCATAAAGTTATTATTGATTAATTTTAAACTGAAGGATTTTTATGATTAACCCAGAAACAGGTGCAGCTCTGATTGATTTTCCATGCCATTTTATGTTTAAAGCGACTGGTAAAAATGATCCATCAGAGAGACCTAGCTTTGAAGAACGCGTTATTGCCTTATTGCGTCAGGTTGATCCTGATTTAGATTTAAGTAAAATCACAAGAAATTCAAGTAAAACAGGTAAATATATCGCACTCACACTGCATGTTCATGTGAAAAAACAAGCAGATGTTGATAGGGCGTATACTTTATTAAAATCAGATATAACCGTATTGTGGGGTTTATAATGACACGAGCAATTATTCTCATCATGGATTCTCTAGGAATTGGCGGTGCGCCAGATGCCGCAGATTTTGGCGAGGAGCTGGCGAATACTTTTGCCACCTGTGCAAAATATCGGCATGATCACAATCAAGTATTGAATATTCCTAATTTAATAAGTTTAGGGCTTGCTAATGCTTGCGAGCTCTCGGTAGGAATTTATCCGCAAGGAGCTGCAAAAACAACCAATCTTATTGGTGCATATGGTGCTTGTAGCGAAATATCTAAGGGTAAAGATACTCCAAGTGGGCATTGGGAAATAGCTGGTGTACCTGTTTTATTTGATTGGGGCTATTTTCCAGATAAAACTAATTCCTTCCCTAAAGAGCTTACCGATAAAATTCTAAAACGCGCAGGTTTAGCAGGATTTTTAGGAAATTGTCATTCTTCGGGGACGGTTATTTTAGAAGAGCTTGGGTTTGAGCACATGCAAACAGGCTTGCCAATTTTTTATACATCGAGCGATTCAGTTTTTCAAATTGCCTGTCATGAAGAGAGTTTTGGTCTAGAGAAACTCTATGATTTATGCAAAATAGCGCGTGAAGAGCTTGCTGATTATAATATTGGGCGGGTAATTGCGCGTCCATTTATTGGCAATAATAAAAACGAATTTAAACGCACGGGTAATCGCCATGATTACTCTGTTAAACCGCCAGCACCAACGGTTTTAGATAAATTAATCAGCGAAGGCGGTGGCTCGGTAATTGCGATAGGTAAGATTGCAGATATTTATGCACATTGTGGAATCACCCAAAGTATTAAGGCAACAGGTTTTGATGAGCTGTATGAGCGTACTTTAGAGGCAATGGAGAGCAGCTCTGAAAACAGCATTATCTTCACTAATTTTGTTGATTTTGATTCAAGCTTTGGGCATAGGCGCGATATTTCAGGTTACGCCAAAGCTATAGAGGAG
>BHEQ01000223.1 GCA_003864535.1 Gammaproteobacteria bacterium | reverse complement strand
GTGATGATTCCTGTGACAATTGAGTATTCATTTAAAATAACCGCGAAATCATCATTAAATGATTTAAACATTTTTAAAGATTCAGATAGGCTTAAGGTATCAGGAATTAATAAAGCAGTTTTTAAAAGGCAATCTTTTTTCAAGCTCAAAGCCTGATTTTCAAGTACTTTTTTAAGAACATCTTTTACATCAATATAGCCAATTACTTGATCTATAGTTTGATTGCAAATTAAATAGCGGCTATGGGAGTGCGTGGCGACAACTTTGCGAATATCATCCTCCGTTGCCGTATGTTCTATCCAAATGATATCATCCCGCAAAGTCATAGATGTGCCAACGCTGCGTGCTTCTAATTCAAAAACATTCTCAATTAAATGATGCTCTTGCGCCGCAACCGCGCCCATCCGCGCTCCTGCTGCAACCATAGCGACGATATCTTCTTGAGTAATCTCATCAGTTGAGACGGTTGGAATATTAAATAGCTTAAAAAATAACGCACTAATTCCACTGAAAAAAAGCACTAAAGGTTTAAAAATATAAATACAAAATTGCATCGGGCGAATTACTTTGAGCGCAATAATTTCAGGGTAAACAATCGCAATTTGCTTAGGAATCAAATCAGCAAATAAAATAAACAATGTGGTAATAGTTAAAACAGATAATGATATGCTAATAGCATTAAGATGCTCTCCAGTGTAAATTAATGAGATTAGATTACTATAATGGATTGTGAAGGTGGATTCGCCGACAATACCGCCAATAATCGCCACTAAGTTAACCCCAATTTGGATTACGCTAAAAAAATAACCTGGCTTTTCTTGGAGGGCTAAAACAGAGATGGCTTTTGGGTTGCCATCGTCGGCTAATTGCCTTATTTTTATCTTTCTAGCTGCGGTTAAAGCAATTTCTGAAATAGAAAAAAATATGCTAATTAGAATCAAAAGAACAATTAAAGTAAGTTGTTGCAGGAAAGACATTTGTTTTATCCTATTTTATTTACAGCTTTATTTATAGTGCCCTGTTAAAAACACATATTTTAAAACATATAAGATACCTTAATAATAACTTTAATTCATATTTTCTAAGGAAGCTTGGATAACATGCCAAAGCGTAACGCTTTTTACATCTGGGTGAAAAATCAACTCATACTAAAAGACCGCATTTCTGCGGTCTGACTTAATTTGGAGGAGAGAGAGGGGTTCGAACCCTCGATAGGGATTAACCTATACATGCTTTCCAAGCATGCGCCTTCAACCGCTCAGCCACCTCTCCTTGTTAAGTTTAAAATCATGCTGTAATAATTGGTGGGCCTTGCTGGACTCGAACCAGCGACCAATCGATTATGAGTCGATTGCTCTAACCAACTGAGCTAAAGGCCCTGATTTAAACAAGGCGCGAATTGTATCAAAATTCAAGAGTTTTGCAACATAAATTTTTACGCACCAAACATAGATAACAATATAAAAGTGCACTATATATAAATGATACATATAATAATACAGATAGCAATCATACTTAAGCATTTAAAAAATAAGCATTTAAAAAAGATGACTCTAGAATTATGTGGCAATTGTTAAATCATTTATTATTATTTTATTACTATCTGTAACCCTCCTTTTTAGTATATGATAATTATTTTTCACACTCATTAAGAGAATAAAATTATGCAAATTCAGTTAGTTGTTACAGATCTAGATGGTACTTTGCTCAACGATCATGAAGAGGTTTCTCAAAAAAATATTCAGGCATTTAAGCAATTAAAAGATCGCGGCATTCATTTTGCAGTTGCCACAGGACGGGCGCAAGTAGAGGCGCGTTATGCCTATGAAGCAATTGATGCTACAGATTATTTTATTGGGATGAATGGTGCGCAAATAATTAATCTAAAAACGGGTGCAATTATAGATGATGCCTGTATTAGTGCAGGTACTGCTCTGCATATATTTAATATTTTAAAAACTGAAGATGTTTTTTTTCAGATTTACTCTAAAAATAAAGTTATGTGCACCCCTAAAGCATTTGAAAAAAGATTTGGGAAAAATATTAAACAAGAATATCTGGAGCGCTTTGCAAAAACGATTATTGTTTCAGATGATATTCACCCTGCGCTTAACTTTAGCAATAAGTTTTTTGTAGTGCTAGATGATCATGCTTGTGAGCTGCGTATCCGTGAGCAATTAACCGAGTGCCAAGATATTTCAATTGTATCAAGTTCGGGGCATTATCTTGAAATTATCCCGCACACAGTGCATAAGGGAATCGCGCTTACGAGCTTATGCCAGCATTTAAATATTCCTTTGAGTAGTGTCATGGCAATCGGCGATAGTTATAATGATCTAGAAATGTTGGAAGCCGCAGGCTTAGGTATCGCGATGGGCAATGCTTGTAGTGCCCTTAAAGATATTGCAGATCACAGCGTTGCTAATAATAATGATTCAGGAGTTGCAGAAGCTATAGATAGATTTATATTTGATTTAGATTAAATCTGATATTGCTTACTATTTTTTATATTATTAAAAAAAGCCTCATTTAATTACAATAATTATAACCACCCATAAATCTACCCAAAGCTTGGGGGCTTGCTCTTCTACTGCTATTTCTGATATTACTATTATTACAGGGTAGTTTATCTGTAGCTATGTTTGATACAGAAGTTTGATCTTAAACAACTTCCTTAATTATTACTTAATTATTAAAATATGGTTTCTACACAAATTTAGGCTATAATTATGCGAATGTAAGTCCTACTACTATTGTTCGTTTCAGGAGATTTAAATGGCACGTCGTACCAAAATTGTTGCAACCTTAGGTCCATCTACAGATAAACCAGGTGTTTTAGAAGCTATTATTAAAGCAGGCGTAAATGTGTGTCGCTTGAATTTCTCGCACGGTTCCCATGAAGATCATATTAGCCGCGCAGCCGCTGTGCGTGATATCGCGGCACGGCTTGGGATTGATGTAGGTATTTTATCTGACCTGCAAGGGCCTAAAATACGTACAGATCGGTTTATTGATGGCAAAGTTGAATTAGATCAGGATCAAACTTTTATTTTAGATGCAGAACTAGCTGCTGATCAAGGCACTAAAGAGCATGTTGGGATTGCTTATAAAAGCCTACCTTCCGATGTAAAACCTAAAGATATTTTACTGCTTGATGATGGCAAAATTGTGCTTGAAGTCGTCTCTGTAACTGGTTCTAAAATCAT
>BHEQ01000222.1 GCA_003864535.1 Gammaproteobacteria bacterium | reverse complement strand
CTATCATACTGATAATGAAGCATATGATATCTGGAAAGACCATATAGGGATACCAGAGGCGCGGATTATTCGGATTGGGGATAAAGACGGTGGTGGTTCAGATAATTTCTGGCAAATGGGCGATACAGGGCCTTGTGGTCCTTGTTCTGAAATATTTTATGATCATGGTGCGGATATTTTTGGAGGACCTCCAGGCTCAGCGGATGAGAATGGGGATCGCTTTATTGAGATCTGGAATCTTGTTTTCATGCAGTTTAATCGTGATGATAAAGGCGTGCTTCAACCGCTACCTAAGCCATCTGTTGATACTGGCATGGGGCTTGAGCGTCTAGCTGCGGTATTGCAACATGTGCATAGTAATTATGAGATTGATTTATTTGAAAATCTTATTAAAGCTGCGGCAAAAGCGGTTAATACTTCTAATTTAACTGAAAATTCTTTAAAAGTTATTGCTGATCATATTCGCTCAGTTAGTTTCTTAATTTGCGATGGGATCATACCTGCAAATGAAGGGCGTGGTTATGTGTTGCGGCGTATTATTCGGCGTGCTATCCGCCATGGTTATAAACTTGGTCAAAAAGGTTTATTTTTATATACTTTGGTGCAAGCTTTAGTTGAGCAAATGGGTGATACTTATCTTGAATTAAAAGCAAAACAATCATCTATTGAAAATATAATTAAACAAGAAGAACAGCGTTTTACTGAAACTCTAGAAAATGGCTTAAAGTTATTAGCGCTCGATATTGCAAAATTAAATAATACGCGTGAAATTGCAGGCGCGACTATATTTAAGTTATATGATACCTATGGTTTTCCTGTTGATTTAACTAATGATATTGCAAGAGAGCAAGGTTTAAGTCTGGATATGGCAGGTTTTGAGGAAGCGATGGCTCTTCAAAGAAATCGTGCTCGTGCCGCAAGTAATTTTAATGCTGAAAAAAATATCCACCTTAACCTAGAGCAAGCTACTGATTTTATAGGTTATACCCACACTCAAGCTGATGCTAAAGTTATTGCTATTTTCAAAGAAAATGGGGATGATTCTGAGGATAATGTTACTGAGGTATCTCAAATACAAGCGGGTGATGGCGCTATTATCGTGCTTGATCAAACTCCATTTTATGCCGAATCTGGAGGGCAGGTTGGCGATACAGGTTATTTAGCAACAGCGGATAAACAGATGCGTTTTGATATTGGTGATACCAAAAAACAAGCTCAGCATCAACTTCATTTTGGGATATTAGCTACGGGGACACTTAAAATTGGCGATAAAGTTCTTACTTGTGTTGATAAAGATAGGCGGCAAGCAATTGAGCTTAATCACTCTGCAACGCATCTTTTGCATAAAGCCATGCGTGATTTACTAGGGACACATATAGAGCAAAAAGGCTCTTTAGTTGATGAGAAGCATTTGCGTTTTGACTTCTCACATCTAGCCCCAGTAACGGAAAATGAGCGGATTGAGCTTGAAAGTAGAGTTAATCAAGCTATTCGTGATAATTATATTTTAACAAGCACTCTGATGAATATTGAAAAGGCAAAAGAGCGCGGCGCCATGGCTCTTTTTGGGGAAAAATATGGGACTGAAGTTCGCGTGATTGAGATGGGTGAATCTATCGAATTATGCGGAGGCACGCATATTAAACAAACTGGTGAAATTGGCTTATTTAGGATTATTTCAGAAACAGGAGTTGCATCAGGAATCCGCCGTATCGAGGCACTTACGGGCAAAAAAGCACTTGAATTTATTCAACAAGAGCAGCGTTTGCTTAGCGGTTTATGTGAGCAATTAAAATCAGATCCTGCACGGATCACCCAAAAGCTCGCCCAAACTTTAAGTGATACAAAATCCTTAGAAAAAGCGATAGTCCAAGTTAAAAATAAATTAGCGATTGCTGCAAGTACAAATTTAGTCAAAACAAATATTCATCATGTCGCGGTAGTTATTGCTAATCTGCCTGATCTTGATGCGCATTCAGTACGCGAGGCTGCCATGCATATGAGTGATAAAATCGAAGGGATCGCTTTAATTGCTTCAGTTTTTGAAGATAAAATCTGTTTAGCAGCATCAGTCTACAAGCCTTTATCAAAACTTATTAAAGCTGGTGATTTGGTTAATGTTGCCGCAAATATAGTCGGAGGAAAAGGTGGTGGTCGCCCAGAGATTGCGATAGCGAGTGGAATTCATCTAGATAAACTTAAAGATGCGCTAGAAGCTTCCTACTTATGGCTTAATGAAAATATTAAACCATAAACGCAAATTTTTAAAGTTACCCACAAGCTGATCACAATAACTTATAATGCGCATCTTAATTTATGATCTAAAAATATCCTATGCCGAATAATAAAATAGATGCGCCGCTTGTTTGTGTAAAAAACCTATGTTTTAAACGTGGGTCTCGTGTTATTTTCGATGGCTTAAGTCTTGATATTGCCAAGGGCAAGATTACCGCTATTTTAGGGCCTTCAGGCACGGGCAAAACTACTTTACTCAAAATGATCGGGGCTCAGCTTGTGCCAGATTCAGGTGAAATTACGTTATTTGGAGAGAGCTTAGCGCAAAGTAACCGTAAGAAGATTTATGCATTGCGGAAACGTGTCGGCGTACTTTTTCAATCAGGAGCGCTTTTTTCAGATATGAGTGTGTTTGATAATGTCGCTTTTGTCTTACGCGAACATACGAATCTTTCTGAAGATATGATTAAAACTTTGGTGCTACTCAAATTAGAAGCTGTTGGGCTGCGCGGAGCTGCTACGCAAATGCCAACCCAATTATCAGGCGGTCAAGCACGCCGCGCCGCATTAGCGCGCGCGATTAGCCTAGAGCCTGAACTTGTGATGTATGATGAGCCATTTGCAGGACAAGATCCGATTGGCATGGGTATTTTAGTTAAGCTTATCAAAACATTAAATGAATGTTTAAATCTCACCAGCCTTGTGATAACGCATGATGTAACCGAGGTTTTAAGTATTGCTGATTATGTATATTTAATGAGTGATGGCAAAGTAATCGAGCATGGTGATACCAAAACTATCATGGAGAGTACAAATCCATGGGTTGTGCAATTTCTAAATGGTCAAGATGATGGACCTGTTCCATTTCATTTACCGCGTCCCGATCTAAAAGAGACTTTATTAGCATGAAAAAACTCAGCATTATGCATACATTAGCAAGCTCAATCTCAGATTTAGGGCGTACTAGCCTCAATGCTATTTTACAAATAGGGCAG
>BHEQ01000221.1 GCA_003864535.1 Gammaproteobacteria bacterium | reverse complement strand
CGCTAGCTGCGTGTTCATCGACAAGTGTTATTGAAACTAAAGCCGATTACAAAGCTAAGCTTGATGGGCAAACAAATCGTATTTCCCTCATCGGTGGCTGTAATAATATTATGGCAAGTGCTCATATAACTAAGCTAGCCTTAGTTGTTGAGCCTGAAACAAGCGCAATGACGCGTAAAGCATGTGTGTCTGAAGCTATGGCTCTTGATGAGAAAATGACCAAATTTTTAGAGTCTAAGCCTAATATTTTAAGTGAAGGAGATAAATATTTCCTTATTAATGTTAATAATGATAATTATAAAAATATCAGAGTCCCGATTACTTTCTCAAATGTGAAAGGCTTTAAAAATGATCCTGAAAATACTGCGGTGACAAAATTAATTTATGTCTCCCATCAATTAAAAGTATGTAATGCAGGTTCAGATCAATTGTGCTTGCAAATTCGTGAGAATAAAAAAGGAGCTTGGAAAATTTATCACGGCACGATAGAAGGCTATATTCATGATCCTAAAATTGATGCACGCCTTAGAGTTCTTGAGTATACAATTGAAAATCCACCTGCCGATAAGAGCTCTAAACGCTGGGTTTTGGATATGACGATTGAACAATCTGTAGTTGGTAAATAACCAATATATAACCGACATTTCGCATCATTTTTTATATTATAAAAAAGCATGCAAAATAATTATGTTAATCTTTTAAAGAACCCCTCCCAACCTCCCCTTCACAGGGGAGAAGCAGTAAATCCTTAACCTAATGGCGTTGCCTTGTAAAGTGGATGCTGGCAGGGAGTGGGAGGGATTGAAATTAGCGTTGATTAGTGAATTGCTTAGCTTACCTGCATAACTTGCGTAATTTTAATCTCTTTGTATAATCAACCGAACTTCCTTGATACCTGTATCGTCAGGATGCGTTTTAATCTCAAAACCAAGTTTTTTATTAAGAGCGAGCATGCTTATATTGTCGCTTAAAACCTCGCCATATATTTCTTTTAGATCAGCTTGCTTAGCATAATCAATAATATGCAGCATTAAGCTTTTGCCTAAACCTTTACCACTAAATTCACGCGTAACCATGATTGCATATTCTGCCTTTTCAAGATTAGATTCAGCAGTAATACGTACAACCGCATATAAAGGTGTGGTGCCAGCGATACCTGCGCAAGTTAAACAAAATGCCATCTCGCGCTCATAATCTAATTGGGTTAAACGCGCTGCTGTTTCGTGGGATAACTCTTTAAGTGCTTGAAAAAACCGCATTCTTACATCTTCAGGGGGAGAGTTTTTTACCATAATTTGAAGATTAGGTTCATCTTCAGGCAAAATAGGGCGCAAGAGATATGGAGTGCCGTCAATAATAATAGTTTTTTCTAATTCTTGCGGATAAGGTCTTATCGCGAGGCGTTGGGCTGGTTTTTTCGTTTGATTAAAATCTAGAGAAATTTTTGCATCTAAAATTAAAACACCTTTGCTATCCGCCCATAATGGATTAATATTTATTTTTTGTAGTTCTGGAATATCAATTACCATTTGTGAGACTTTAATCAAAGTAAGCTGTAAACATTCCATTTGTGCATGGCGTAAATGCATCGTATTTGCAGAATTTGCTCTATTTAGTAAAGAATAAACACGTGTTCTTGAAATTAATTCATTGGCAAGGAGCATATTAAGCGGAGGCAGAGCATAGGCAAAATCATCAATAACATCAGCTTCTATACCACCATGTCCAAAACAAATCGCAGGTCCAAAATGAGTATCCTCAACATTAATATTAAGCTCAAACGCGCTCCCACGAATAAGCATGGCTTGAAGTTCAAATCCTAAAAATTCAATAGCTTTATTTTTCTCAATAAAACGTTTATACATGGACCTTGCTGCTTCTAAAATTTGCACACTACCTTCTAATCCAAAGCGAATGCCCCCATTATTGGAGCGATCTTGCAAGCCTTTAGCACGGATTTTAAGAACCATAGGCTCACTAAAAGCATAGGTTAAAGAATTTAAAGATTCTAAAATATCTTCAAAATCCTTGCCACTAATGACATAGGTTTTAGCCACGGGAATGTCGTATGCTTTTAGAATTTTTAAGGCATCACCTGCATTTAAAATAGGCTCATTATAGATTTTAGCCTGATCTATAATCGCGCGTACTGCGCTCATATCCACCTTAAAGGCAACTGGTAACGAGGTTGGGGTTTGCATTAATAATTTTTTACGTGCACTATAAGCCCCTGAGCGCGCAAACTCAGTAACCGCATCAGATGGCGATGAATAATGGGCGATATGACAAGATTTAAAAATATCTATCGCACTTTTAGCATTAGTTCCACCAATCCAGCTCGTCATAATTGGGATTTTAGACTTAGCTGCAATCTCGCAAATAATCTTGGCTAAAGCAGTATCCCGAGCGTGATAAGTTGAGCTATTAAGAATTAAAATACCCCCAATTTCTTTTTCCTTGATCAAAATATCCAAACAGATTTTAAGATTATCTGTAGGCATATAATCACCTATTTTAATTGGATTTTGTGGTTCTTGGACAAAATGCTGAGGCAAGGCTTGCTCAAACGCGGCAATTGCTGTTTTTGATAAAGTCGCAGCATTGCCTCCATAAGCTTGTAAGGTATCTAAAGCCATATTCCCAAGGCTATATGCGCTCGCAACTACCATTAATCCGTATTGATTTAAGGGCTTGAGTGCATGTAGCGTTTTTATTGCTGACATAAACTCTTCTAAAGTTGAAACGCGCATTAAACCTGCGCGTGAAAAAGCTGCATCATAAATTAAATCAGCTTTATTAAAATTGCTATCTAAAGTTTTTGGCGCATGTGGTTTAAGTACAATCACAGGCTTTAAGCGCGAGGCAATTCGAGCGGCTGACATAAATTTGCGCGGTTTACGAATCTCATTAAGCTGGATTACAATAGCGCGTGTATGCCTATCTGTTGCTAAAAAATCTAACATATCAGAATAATCAACATCAATGCGTGCATTACCTAAAGACATCACATGCGAAAAGCCAATTTGTTGCGCCGCTCCCCAATCTAAAAGACCACGGGTAATAGAGCAAGACTCGCCAATTAAAGCAATGCCGCCTTTAGGAATTGATATATCATTTTGCAGTGCATTAAAATTAAAAATCATAGAAGCCATACCTAATTGAATAGGTCCAATAATACGCATAGCACTGGTTTTTGCGGCATCTAAGAGCGCTTGTTTAAGGGTTAAACCAGCTTCCACCTCAATATCTAGTTGCGCTACGGGTAGAATAT
>BHEQ01000220.1 GCA_003864535.1 Gammaproteobacteria bacterium | reverse complement strand
GGTTTAAAGTCATCATCAGGAATATTATCTTTGAGAATATCTTCTAAAACAGAGCGCCCAAAAGCAGTTTTAACTTCCTCAGCAAGCTTTAAGACATTCATAAAACTCACAGAATTAATATTATTATCGTTTTCAGAAATTGTCTGACGCAGTGTTTTTCCATGAATTTTTTCATAAAACACCGCCCCTAATTCATGCCAACTGGGAAAATTTTTAGCATTCGTATTAATTTTATCCGCATTTTTACTTAAACCTGCACCTACCATTAATGCTGCTTTTCCTGTCCATAGTTTTTCAGAAAGCTCAATTATGTAGGGCATGATATTGCTAGGAAATTCTAATTCTAGTTCTTTGGAATCAGGCTTGCTCATAATTCCCCCAAAACATGCGTAAGCCACTGCGCGGAAATACGCTCTTGTAAGCGGTTTTGGCTTGTGCGTGCGGCTAGATTATCTAGATCTATTTCTTTAAGTGGTTGATCTTGTCCTGCGCAAGAAAATACCGCTTTGGTACGTTTGCCAGTTTCAGGGTCAATCTGCCATTGCAGGCATTGCCCACAAACACCTTTCATCATGCATTGCATCGGGCTGCCGACTGTTCCTGTCATTTCTAAATCTGGTTTGAATTGATCAAATAATCTGCCTCCCTTTGAAAGTTCAGTTTGCAAGCCTTTTAATAATCCAGTTGATCCCATCGCCATTAAACGATCAATTTTTAAAGTATCAAGCTGATTATTTTTATGCAAATCTTGCAATAGCGCAATCATATCAACCGCCTCAATACTTAAATCTTGAGGGCGACGCGCGGGGATTTTAGCCCCTTTTTGGGTACACCAGATGATCATATCCGCACCAGCTTCAAGCTCATCAATATGATCAACATCCGCAGCTTTTTCAAATGCGGCAAGATAAATCACTTTATTGCCAGATGAGCGCAGCGCATGCCCAATATCAAGCATAACCGCAGCTCCCCAGCGTCCTGCAATCACCAGAATTGTTTTATCCTTCGGCAGATATGTGGGTGCGCCTGTAGGGCCTGCTAAAATCACCGCATCGCCTTGTTTTAAGCGCGAGACAAGGCGCGGGCCTGTGCCCCATTGTAAGACCATCAAGCGGATGCAATCATCTTTAACGCCAGTACCAGATACGGTCAATAATGGGATTTGTAAACGCGTGCCTGCAACTATCTCACTATTTTGTTCAAAGGTTTGCATTCTAAAAAACTGCCCTGCTTGGAAGTTTTTAGCGGCAAATGGTGCTTTAATCCAAATTTCTGTCATCGCAGGATTATCACTATTAATTGACTCAATTGTCGCAATTAATCCTGTGTGGAGTTTGTTTTTAAAATCTTGATTATCTAAAATATTATCTGCCAAATCCTTAAAAGAAGCCAAAATCTTATCCGCAGCACGTTTGGCACTCGTGATTGCTTTAACCACGTTACCATTAAAAACAGGGTGAGTATCGCCAATGTAGGAGACGCGACGCGGATCATTTTGCGCGTGTTTAAATGAGGTAAACGCCGCAAAATCTGATTTGGCATGCGCGGTTTTTTCTAAAACAATCGGCTCGCCATGTTCATCAAACCCTTGAAAATGCGTACCTTCGCGCAATAATCTTTCAGGATATTCCGTTGCATAAATCGTATTTGGCACTGTCCCTGCAGCCACGAGCACGGCACGCGCAGGAATGGAAATATCTAACGCGTCTTTTTTAAACTCAATCGATTCGATATGTCCGTATTTATCTAAACTCACCCCTTGTGGATCAAGCCCTTCGCCGTAAAAAATCCCCTCTTCAAAAGCTTTAATAATCTCTTCATGATTGAGCGTATATGCAGGTGATTGCTCCATAGTTTTGCGATACGCTAATAAAACGCCGCCCCATTTATGTAATAGAGGCACAAAATTTGGGAGCTCATGCGCAGCTTTAGCGCGTAAACGCTCAGCGGTTACTTCGGCTGCATGTTCTAAAAACTCGCTCAAAGTCTCATCATCTTCAGGGGATAAACCGATACGCAGCGCAGCTTCGCCTAAAATATGCACCCGCTGCTGAATTTTTTCAACTTGTTTGATGTAATAAGCTTGCAGCTCAGTTGCGGTATCAATCGCGGTTAAACCGCCACCAATCACCACTGCGGGTAATCTTATTTGCAGATTTGCCAATGAGCTTGATTTTGCCGCGCCCGTTAATTGCATCGCCATTAAAAAATCAGATGCTTGGCGCATTCCGCGTGCTAGTGAATTCTCGATATTTAATACGCGCGGTAAACCTGCACCAACCGCCATGCTCACATGATCAAAACCAAGCTCAAACGCATCATCAAGGGTTAAAGTTCCACCTAAACGCACACCGCCAAATAATTGAATATTATCGCGCCGTGCCAGCGTTAAATAGATGAGTTTAAGGAAATTTTTATCCCAACGCACGGTAATTCCATATTCAGCAACACCACCAAAGCCTGCTAAAATGCGCTCATCTAAAGATTCCTCTAAAGTGCTCCAATCTTTAATTGGTTGCTCTAAAAGATGTGCGGGTAATGGCTCTAATTTTAAACCATCAACCCCCACAACTAAGCAGCCCGCGTGGGATAAATAATGCGCCATGGTAAAGCCTGCAGGCCCAAGCCCTGCAATCATAACTTTACGTTTATTTTGTGCCGACGGTAGATAATTTGTTTGTTTTAAGGGATTCCAAAGAGTTAATAAATTATAAATTTCAACTCCCCACGGTAAATCAAGCACATCGGTTAACACGCGTGTTTCAATTTGGGGAATATCAACAGGATCTTGTTTTTGATAAATACACGCCTTCATACAATCATTACAAATACGATGTCCTGTGGCTGGAACCATCGGATTCTCGATCATAATCATTGCCAGTGCACCAAGCGTTAAGCCCTCTTTTTGCAAACGCTGCATCTCGGAGATTTTCTCCTCCAACGGACAACCAATCAAGGCATGCCCAAAAGGTCCTGCTTTAAAACCAAGCTCAGGCTCACCTTTTTTAACAGGAAAGCCCTTGCTACAAAAATCACCATCATGATCATGACAATATTTACAGTAATTAACCTCTCTTGCAACCATAATTGCGCTCATGCGCTTATCTGTTAAGCTAAAACCATCACGCCGCCTTAAGGGATGCGCACCATCATTAGGACTTGCTTTAACGCTAATTCCTGCTAATTGTACCGTTTGATGCCCAACTAGATTTTGTGGATCAATCCGATTGGGTAATTTAAAGATCACCCAATCCTTAACAGGCGAATCTTCCGCTACGTAATTT
>BHEQ01000219.1 GCA_003864535.1 Gammaproteobacteria bacterium | reverse complement strand
CACAATTATTAAATTCTCCGCTAAAATTCATTAAATCTCATCAATTAGAGGATTGTGATTGGGTGCGTGCATGGATGGATCACTATAAACCGATGGCATTTGGGGAGCATCTTTGGATTTGCCCAACACATATGAGCCCGCCAGATCCCACCGCAACCACGGTGATGCTTGACCCAGGCTTAGCCTTTGGTACAGGAACGCATCCAACCACAGCTTTATGTCTTAAATGGTTAAGTGATAATAAGGCTGAGATTTTTGAACAAAATGTGATTGATTATGGCTGTGGTTCTGGTGTTTTAGCTATTGCAGCAAAAATGCTTGGAGCTAAAGCTTGTTTTGGAACGGATATTGACCCTCAAGCAATTACCGCAACGCTTACGAACTCGCAGCGCAATCAAGTCGAGATTAGCGCGAATTTGCCTGATAAATTTATCGCTCCGCGGGCGCATATTGTTTTAGCTAATATTCTCGCAGGCCCGTTAATAGCTCTCGCACCTGTAATTGCAAATTTAACTCAAGCTAACGGACATATCGTGCTTGCAGGTCTTTTGGAGCGTGATGCGCAGTTAGTTAAAGATGCGTATGGTGCTTGGTTTAAATTTATGGCTGATGCAAGCCTTGATGGCTGGACGCGGCTGCATGGTATTAAGCAATAATGTATATTGGCACGCATTTAATTGATCCGCCGCTTATTCTTGCGCCTATGGCTGGGGTTACTGACTTACCGTTTAGGTCACTGTGCCGCTCCCTTGGAGCTGGGCTTGCTGTTTCTGAAATGATAGGTTCGCAACCACAAATGAGTAATACGCGCAAAACACAGCTCCGCTCAGATCATCAAGGTGAACCTGGGCCTATTTCTGTACAAATTGCAGGAGCTGATCCTAGCTTTATGGCGCGAACTGCTAGAATTAATGCAGATTTAGGTGCGGATATCATTGATATTAACATGGGTTGCCCTGCTAAAAAAGTCTGCAAAGTTGCCGCAGGCTCGGCTCTTTTACAAGATGAGCGTTTAGTTAAAGAGATTTTAGAAGCCGTCGTTGCCGCAGTAGATATTCCCGTTACTTTAAAAATTCGCACAGGTTGGGATCATGATCATAAAAATGCGCTTAATATCGCTTATATCGCCCAAAATGCAGGGATCTCCGCATTATCTATCCATGGTAGAACACGCAGTGATAAATTTAATGGCGCGGCTGAATACGATACGATCAGGCTGATTAAATCTCAACTTAAGATCCCAATTATTGCCAATGGTGATATAACTGATTTTAAAAGTGCCAAATTTGTTAAGGATTATACAGGCGCGGATGCACTGATGATTGGGCGTGCTGCGATGGGTAATCCTTGGATCTTTAATGAAATTTTACAAAACAAATCAATTTGTGCAACGCTAAGTGCGCAAAATATAGCTAAAATATTAATCCCACATATGGAATCTTTATATTCTTTTTATGGTGATTTTGCAGGAGTTATGATTGCACGGAAACATCTACTTTGGTATTTAGACACTAAAATGCCTAAAAATATTTCTATAAATATTCATAGCGATATTCATAGCAATATTCCAAAAGAAATATCCCATGAATCTCGCGCCCAAACATGGCGGACAGATTTACTGAAGTGCCAAGATAGTAAAACCCAATTAACCCAATTGAAAATTATTCTCTCAATTCTTGAAATATATCAAAGCAGCTTATTATAAATTACGCCATTATTCGTAAATTAAAATCACTAAAACTGATTCTAAAATAATAAATAATTCAAACCATAATATTTACCAGTTATCACCTATTAATTATCAGGAGTTTTTATGATTTCCAAGCAGCGCTTAAAACATCACGAACCTTTGCGCAACTCAGTTTCAGCTGCATTACAAGAGATTCAAGCTCAACTAGATGGAAAATTCCCTCCTAATTTATATCGCTTAGTCCTCTCCGAAATGGAGCGCCCTTTATTTGAAGCGGTGCTTGCACACACGCGCGGCAATCAATCTAAAGCATCTGAAATTCTAGGGATTACCCGCTCAACACTTAAGAAAAAACTAGATTACTATTGCATTGAAACCTAAATATTAAAACCCAAATATTAAAACTTAAATATAGGCAACTATGACCCATCCATTAAAACACTTATTTAATTCTAATCGTGCATGGGCTGCCAATGTTATCGAAGAAGACCCGCAATTTTTTGAACGCTTAAGCGAGCAACAATCCCCCCAATATTTATGGATCGGCTGTTCAGACTCACGCGTGCCTGCGAGCCAAATTGCGGGCATTGCTCCTGGGGAGGTTTTTGTGCATCGCAATATTGCCAATATTGTTGTACATTCAGATTTAAATTGCCTCTCTGTGATCCAATTTGCGGTTGATCTTTTAAAAGTTAAGCATATTTTAGTGGTTGGGCATTATGGCTGCTCTGGAATAAAAACAGCGATGAATCGCTCAAGAGTTGGGCTTGCAGATAATTGGCTGTTACATCTCCAGCATATTAATGATAAGCATCACAATAAAATGGATGATACGGCTCCAATGCGCTTTGATCGTCTTTGCGAGCTGAATGTTATCGAGCAAGTTGCAAATGTTGCCCGCAGCACTATCGTTCAAGATGCGTGGTTACGTGGGCAAGAGGTCATGGTTCATGGCTGGATTTACGGGATTGGAGATGGCTTATTGCGTGATTTACAAATGCGCATTAGTGGGCCTGATGAGTTAATGCCGGCATATCAACGCGCTTTAGAAATGGTTTTTGATAAAATCGCTCAAGCGCATTAGATTTATTTCAACATTATTATTTTTTAATATTTAATCTAGGAGCTCCTGTTTTGGAATCTTTAGCAGCTGAGCATAAGCGCCGTTTTGGCGGGCTTAATCGCCTTTACTCCCCAAATACTTTAGATGTTTTACACGCAGCGCATGTAGTCGTGATCGGCATTGGTGGCGTGGGTTCTTGGGCTGCGGAAGCTTTGGCGCGTTCCGCCATTGGCACAATCACGTTGATTGATCTAGATAATATTGGAATAAGCAATGTCAACAGGCAGTTGCAAGCGTTAAGTTCAAACATTGGTTTGCCTAAAGTGACCGCGATGGGAGCGCGTATTTTAGAGATTAATCCAGCTTGTAAGCTTAATCTTATTGAGGATTTTTTAAGCGTTGAAAATATAGAAACCTATTTAGCAGATCTTGATCCAAACACATGGATTATTGATTGTATTGATCAACTAAAAATCAAAGCGCATTTAATTGCTTGGGCTAAACTTAAAAAAATAAATATTATCACAACAGGCGCAGCAGGCG
>BHEQ01000218.1 GCA_003864535.1 Gammaproteobacteria bacterium | reverse complement strand
CATTACAATCAGGCTATCTGTATCATTACGCCTTTTCAATGATTCTTGGTCTGCTTGGATTATTAACCTGGGTTATCGTAAGCTAAGGCACTTTTAAACTGCCATTATATAAAAGGAAAAAATAACATGCTAAGTACCTTCCCCTGGTTAAGTTTAGTAATTTGGATGCCAATAATAGGTGGTATCTTTGTCTTAGTCACAGGAGATCGTGATAAGCAAAAAGTTAAGTTAATTGCTTTAGTTATGGCAATTTTAACTTTCCTAGCCTCAATGCCCTTATATTATGCATTTAAGGTGGATACTGCTGCTTTGCAGTTTGAGCAACTTTGGGCATGGATCCCAGCATTGGGTGTGAATTACCACATTGGTGTCGATGGATTTTCAATGCCATTTATCATTTTAACTTCGTTTGTCACGATTTTAGTTGTGATTGCAGGCTGGAAGGTGATTGATAAACGGATCAGCCAGTACTACGCCGCATTTTTGATCATGACAGGGCTTATGAATGGTATTTTTGCCTCTGTTGATGCAATCTTATTTTATGTGTTTTTTGAAGCAATGTTAATCCCAATGTTTTTAATTATTGGTATTTGGGGCGGGCCTAAGCGCGTTCAGGCTGCTTTGAAATTTTTCATTTATACTTTTCTAGGTTCAATCTTTATGCTGATTGCCCTAATTTATTTAGGCATAAAAGCGGATAGTTTTAATTTAATCGAGATGCGCGTCCTTGCAACCCAATTAGATTTAGATACCCAAAAATGGCTGTTTTTAGCATTACTTGCAGGCTTTGCGGTTAAAGTACCAATGTGGCCGGTGCATACGTGGTTGCCCTCAGCCCATGTCGAGGCTCCAACAGGTGGCTCGGTTGTTTTAGCTGCAATCACCCTCAAAATAGGCGCTTATGGTTTTATCAGATTTATGTTACCAATCGTCCCACAAGGGGTTGCGGCATATGATTGGCTGATTATCGCGCTTAGTTTAATTGCAATTATTTATATATCCTTTGTTGCATTAATTCAGCAAGATATGAAAAAACTTATCGCTTATTCATCTATTGCACATATGGGCTTTGTAACTTTGGCATTTATGCTGCCATTTGGCTTATATCAAAATACTGGGAATATGCAAGCTGCGCAAATGGCATTGCAAGGTGGCTTGCTCCAAATGATCTCGCATGGTTTTGTTTCAGCGGCTATGTTCTTATGTATCGGTGTTTTATATGACCGTGTACATTCGCGTGAGATTAAAGATTACGGCGGTGTGATCAACAAAATGCCTGTATTTGGTGCATTTTTCATATTCTTTGCAATGGCAAACGCAGGTCTTCCCGGTACTTCTGGTTTTATCGGCGAGTTTTGGATCATTCTAGCAAGCTTCCAATATAGTATTTATATTTGCTTATTAGTCGCATTTTCTATCGTTTTAAGTGCTGCATATAATTTGTGGCTTGCAAAACGTGTACTTTTTGGTGAGGTTGTGCATGAACATGTGGCGGCACTTAAAGATCTTGATCGGCGCGAATGGATATTATTATCAACGCTTGCATTTTTCGTACTCTTATTAGGCTTGTGGCCTGCCCCTTTTGCTGAAGTTATGCAAGCGTCGGTAGATAACCTTTTAACTCATTTATCATTTGTCAAATAAGGACCAAATCATGACAGACGCAATACACAAATTTGATTTGACGGTTATCTTGCCAGAGATATTCTTGCTTATTATGCTCATAGTAGTTTTATTAAATGATTGTTTTTCTACAAAATCAGCAAAAAATAAAGATAGTAATAAAAATAGCGATAAAGATACGGATAAACAGAGCTGTAAATGTGATCCAATGCATTATTTAAGTATATTTGGCTTATTGGGTGCGGCTCTTTTAATTATTATCTCTTATGGCAATAATTCATTGCAGACTTTTGGCAATAATGCATTGCAGTCTTTTTGGAGTAATCAAATATTTAGTGCGCGTTATATTGATTTACTTAAAGCGACAAGTTTAATTATAGTTGCAGTTGGTTTAATTTACTCACGTGCAAGCTTGATTGCGGCAGGTTTATATAAAGCTGAGTTTTATGTATTAGCCATGCTTGGAACTTTAGGGATGATGGTTTTGATTTCAGCTGCAAGCTTACTAACTATTTATTTAGGACTTGAGCTTATGTCTTTATCCATGTATGCCATGGTTGCGTTTAATAAAAATAGCACTAAGTCAACTGAAGCTGCGATGAAATACTTTGTGATGGGCTCGATGGCATCTGGAATTTTACTGTATGGAATGGCGTTATTATATGGCGCAACAGGGAGTATTTATATCTCTGAGATAGTTTATGCCATTCCAGAAATACTAGCTCAAGATAGCATGGAGACGAACAAAGCAATTTTAATGGTTGCGATGGTATTTTTAATAATTGGAATTGCCTTTAAATTTGGCGCAGTACCATATCATTCATGGGTGCCTGATGTGTATGAGGGAGCTGTGACCCCTGTCACTATTTATATTGCCACTGCGCCCAAATTAGCTGCGATTTGTATGGCATTTCTACTCTTAAATATAGGCATGAATGATCTTTTTACAAGTTGGAATAAAATTCTAATTATAATTTGCGTTCTCTCTTTTGCTTTGGGTAACTTAGTTGCCTTAATGCAAACTAATATCAAGAGAATGCTTGCCTATTCGGCGATATCTCATGCAGGTTTTATTTTATTGGGGCTTGCCGCAAATGCACCAGAAGCAGCAGCTTTTTATGGAATTACCTATGCACTAACAACGCTTGCAGCTCTTGGTATTTTAATGAGCATGAATAAAAATGGCTTGGAGATTAATGAGATTGCCGATTTAAAAGGCTTAGCAACGCGCTATCCATGGCTTGCTTTTTTAATGCTATGTACGATGTTTTCGCTCGCAGGAGTTCCTATTTTAGTCGGCTTTTATTCTAAATTTTATATTCTAAAATCGCTGTATGCTTTTGATAATATGCTCCCAATTGTTATGATTGCTTTAATATTCTCGGTTATTGGATTATTTTATTATTTAAGAGTTGTCAAAGTAATGTATTTTGATGAGCCACAAAATACTGAGGTAATTTATGCAACAACAATGGCAAATAAAGTATTCTTATCGGTTAATAGCATAGGTTTGATTGCATTGGGCTTATATCCTTCCGCTTTATTAGCTTTATGTCAAAGTGCATTTTCGTAAAAATCCCCTCCCAACCTCCCCTTCGCAGGGGAAGAGTTTTAAAAGTCCCCCAAACTTCGGGGGATTTTTCGGGGGGATTTATGGGGTTGTAATTAAATATGGCTTCTTT
>BHEQ01000217.1 GCA_003864535.1 Gammaproteobacteria bacterium | reverse complement strand
GATCAATACTTATTATTACGCCCCGAGATGCTCTTAAATTGGGAAAAAGAAATCTTAACCTATACTCAAAAAGATAGCCCCGAGATTTGGCAAGCAGATTTATGGCGGCGTTTACTTGCTAAAACTGATACAGATATGCATCTTGCTGGGATTTATGCTGCTCTTTTAAAAAGTAATCTTGCTCATAACTCAAAATTATTAAAAATACTGCCAAAACGCTTATTTGTAATTGGAGTTTCCGCATTACCGCCTATGATTTTAAATATTCTTGAAAAACTAGGCGAAATTATTCAGATTCACTTATTCTTTACAAATCCAAGTCCTTATTATTGGGCTGATATTAAAAAAGATGATGCGATAAATCCAGATGATCTTCAAACAGATCATCCTCTACTTGCCGCATTAGGACAATTGGGGCGCGATAATCTCTATCATCTAAATTTACTTAAATCCCAAAGCATAGATGCATTTGTAATACCTGAACACCTAGAGCAGTCAGCTTGCCTGACGCAGTTAGGTGACCTGACCAGTCAGCTTGCCTATGAAATCAGGTGACCTGACTGTGTCAGGTGAGCAAAAACCTAAGCTTTTAAAAACTATTCAAGCGGAGATTTTTGCATTGCGTGCACCAAGTGATACGCCTGTATTTACCTTGCTTGATAATGATAATTCTATACTTATTCATCATGGCTACAGCCCATTAAGAGAGCTTGAAACATTATATGATCAATTACTTGATTTTTTAAATAATGATCAGAATTTAGAACTTAATGATATTTTAGTTATGGTTCCGCAGATTGATCTATATGAGCCGTTTATTCATGCTGTTTTTGGTAACACACCCGCAGCACGCTCCTTAAAATATTCTCTGTCAGATCAACATCTTGTCAAAACAGATCCTTTATATACATGTGTAATTAAATTATTAAATTTAAATCAAGCTGAATTTAAAGCCGAGCAAATTGCAAGCTTATTACATATCCCTGAAATAAGTACCAACTTTGATATTGATCCAGACCAGATCGCAACTCTTTTAAGCTGGATCGAAGGATCAGGAATCCGTTTTGGGCGCGATTCTAAGCATATCCAGAGCCTTGGTGGCGCAGCTAATGATATAAATACGTTTAGTTGGGGGATTAAGCGGATGTTATTGGGCGCGGTGAGTATTGATGAGCAGCATCCTTTTGAAGAGATCACTCCATTTATGCCAACACGTGGCATAAGCGCACAATTAGCAGGTAAATTTGCCATGTTTATTGATGCATTATGTGCATGGTCAGATAGTTTGAATGAACCGCGTTATCTTGTTGATCTAAGCAATCTATTATCTACACTTGAGAGCTGTTTTTTTACACATAGTGATGATTCACAAAAGAAATTTAAACAATTACATCAAAGCTGGCAGGAATTAATCCAGAGTGGGCTTAAAAGTAACTATCAAAGCCTACTATCTATCCAAACTATCGCAAAATTATTTGAAGATATTTTAGATAAAAACATACCTTCACAAAATTTTTTAATGGGAAAAATTAATTTTTGCACCCTTATGCCAATGCGTGCGATTCCCTTTAAAGTTATTGCAATTTTAGGTTTGAATCAAAATGATTTTCCTAAAGCAACAACGCATGATTCATTTGATTTAATTGCAAATAATCCACGCTATGGCGATAGAAACTCAAATATTGATGATAGATATTTATTTTTGGAGGCTCTTTTATCTGCACAAAATAATTTATATTTAAGTTTTATTGGGCATTCCATTACCGATAATTCCACGACATTACCTTCTGTTTTGATTGATGAGCTAACTGATTATGTTGATAAAATACGCAGGACTAAAGAACTTGACTTACCTGCATCAAAACAATGCTTAAGTATTCATTCCCCTTTAATGCCTTTTTCTGAGTCACTTTTTATTGAGCCTAAATTACCATTTGAGCTTAGAAAAACACCTCATTCATATCGTGCACAATGGATTACAGCTAACTATAAGCATGATTATGATGATGATCATGCTTATAATGCAGCTTTTTCTTATCCTAAAATATTGATAGAAAAATTAAATATTGATGGGTTAATTAAATTTTACAAAGATCCTTTAGGCTTTTTTTGCAATAAACATTATTCATTAAATTTCTATACTAATATTGATTTTCCTATTTTGCCATCAGTTGAATCTTTTGGAGATTTGAATAATTTAGATAATTACAGTTTTAATGAAAATTTTATACAAGATAATCTCGATAAGCTTGTCCAAAATCAAGATGAAAAACCTCTGCTCCAAGCTTATTATAAGAGCTTAGGAATCTTGCCTAAATTTGATTATGAAACAATATATTGGAAAGAGAAACAGGCTTTATTTCAAGATTTAATAGATGCTATTGCTCAATATTCAGCACCAGAATATATAAAACAAGCTCCAAAAAATATTTTGATAAAACTAGAATCTAATCAACAGCAACAAATAAGCCTCACAGGAAGCCTACCAGTATTGCAGCAGCATGTTGCCGCACCTACAGCAACATGCATATTTTGGAGTAGCGCAAAAGGTAAGTTAAAGCGTTTAATTAGCGCATATATCTATCATCTTTGCCATTGCGTTAATAGAGCCAAAAATGAACCTAGCATAACAACTATTCATTACAGTATTAATAGCGGCAAATTAATAAAGCATAATTTTAGCGCAATCACACAAGCCGAAGCTAAGTATCAACTTGATATATATTTACACGGCTTTGAATATGGAATTAGCGCGCCTATATTATGGCTACGCGATGATTTTGAATCGAATATTAAAGAAGATAAGGTCATGAAAATACTTGATGAAATTCTAGAGCAGATCAATATAGATCATCCAGAATTTACTCAAACTAAGCCTTGGGATTTAATTCCTGCTAATTTTTTGAGCGCAAACAGTAGTCTTGCTAATCTTTTAGAAGAGCAACTATGCCCAATCTTTGAAGATTATTCAGATCCTGCTTTATTACGCCTATTTGCGCAGATAACATCTGATGATTTACTTAAATTTGTCTTAAATTATCATTGGTTTATCAAGCCTATCTATAATGCCTTAACTATAGAATGATTATTAATAATTTGCGTTTACCTTGCCCAATAAACGGCAAAAATAGAAAAAACAATTAAAGGAGCAATAAGAGACCGTACAAATTTATTAATCAGATAAAGTATTTTTTTATATTTAATGACTCGTAGTTTAGAAAGGTCTGTTAAAAATAAGCCCCAGCCATATGTTATTGGAAAAATTCCAGTAATAATAATCATGATTTTTTGTCCATATGGAGCGAGTAGGAATGTTGCTAATTTTC
>BHEQ01000216.1 GCA_003864535.1 Gammaproteobacteria bacterium | reverse complement strand
GTTCCTGATCCTAAGTTCTCCTCTCAAACTAAAGATAAGCTTATCTCAAGTGAGGTTCGTCCTGCGGTTGAAGGCGTTTTAGGCGCTAAATTTGAAGAGTATTTGCTCGAGAATCCAGGCGAAGCTAAAATCATCACCTCTAAAATAATCCAAGCAGCACGAGCGCGTGAAGCTGCGCGAAAAGCGCGGGAAATGGTTAACCGCAAATCTGCGTTAGATATTGCAGGATTACCCGGTAAACTAGCCGATTGTCGCTCTAAAGATCCTGCGCTTAGTGAGGTTTATATTGTCGAAGGAGACTCAGCGGGCGGATCTGCCAAATCTGGGCGTGATTCTAAGTTCCAAGCTATTTTGCCCTTGCGTGGTAAAATTTTAAATGTTGAAAAAGCTCCTGTTGATAAAATGCTCCAATCTCAAGAAATTGGGAATATGATAACCGCCTTTGGTTGCGGTATTTTAGATGAATATAATATTGATAAACTGCGCTATCATCGTATTGTCATCATGACCGATGCCGACGTTGATGGAGCGCATATCCGCACTTTACTCTTAACCTTCTTTTATCGCAGACTGCCTGAGCTGATCGAAAAAGGCTATATTTATATTGCCCAGCCGCCTTTGTATAAAGTTTCTAAAGGCAAGCAAGAACAATATATGAAAGATGATGAAGCTCTGGCTAATTACTTTCTAAGCGCGGCATTAAATCGTGCTGAGTTTCATGTATCCCAAGATGCTCCTTCGCTTTCTTTAGAAATGATTGAAAAATTAGCGCATGAATTATTTGCAATTAATATTTTGATCAATCGTATGGGAATGCATTTTGATGCTGAGATTTTAAAAGCTTTAGTTGATATTGAGCCAATTACTTTGGAAGATTTAAGTAATCCTGCCACAGAAGCTTGGTCACAAATATTACAAGAGCGTCTCAATGAGAAACGCGCGGTTGGTGCGGAATATAAAGTGCAATGGCTGCAAGATCATATAGAAATATCTGTACGTAAAAATGGTATTCCTCAAACAACTTATCTTAAAGAGAACTTTGTTCAATCGGCAGATTATCAGCGGATTGCAAAATTATCCAAGTCATTACATGGTTTAGTTCAAGCGGATGCTTATGTAAAACGTGGCGAGAAAATCAAAGAAATCACACGTTTCCGTGAAGGTATTGATTGGCTTATGGATGAGGCGAAACAAGGTCAGTCAATTCAACGCTATAAAGGTCTGGGTGAGATGAACGCGGAGCAATTATGGGAAACCACAATGGATCCTCAAAACCGCACGATGCTCCAAGTTAAGATCGAAGATGCTGAAAATTCAGATGCTTTATTTACCATGTTAATGGGAGATGAGGTTGAACCGCGGCGTGAATTTATCGAGCAAAATGCACTAAATATAGACTTTTTAGATGTGTAATAACGACTTAAGTTAATGGTTTAAAAGCCCCTCCCAACCCCTTCGCAGGGGCGGAGCTATAAAAGTCCCCCAAAAGCTTTGGGGGATTTAGGAGGGGCTTCTTAAATCTTTTATTATCTTAGCAATACTAAAAGGATAATAATGCAATTGTCCGTGCCAATCTAAAACAGGAATGCTTGTTGCATATTGAGCTTGCAATTGCTCAGAATCAATTATATCAATAAACGTATAATCTACTTGATTCGTATCACATTCTGCTTTAGCAAGCTCGCATAAATGACAATCTTCCGTGCCATATAATAAAATTTTATCTTGCATTTATAATATAATCCTATATTTATTTAAACTAAAACTTATTTTAGATTAATCTGATACAAAATGTTTCATATAAATACTATTAGATAGAAATAAAAGTAAAAGTAATGGCGACTAAATGATAACTAGAATAATATTGTGCCCCTCACTTAAAGGTAGACCTTAGATTTTGATCAATTATATAATATATAAACATCTAAACGCGGCATCATCGACCCAGCCTATAAACTGGGTTACATTTATTCATGGCGCAGGCGGCAGCTCTTCTATTTGGTATCGCCAAATCAAAGCATTTAGGGCGCATTATAATGTCTTAATTGTTGATTTAAGAGGACATGGAGGTTCAAAAACTATCATTGATGAACATCGCGGCAAGTATAATTTTAAAATTGTCACCCAAGATGTGCTTGATGTTTTAGACTTTTTAGAAATATCAAAAAGCCATTTTGTCGGTATTTCTTTAGGGACGATTATTATTCGTCAACTAGCGGATATGCGCCCTAATATGGTGAGTAGCATGATTTTAGGTGGCGCGATTTTAAAGTTAAATCTACAAGCGCAATTATTGATGACTTTTGGCAATACATTTAAATATATATGCCCTTATATTCTTCTTTATCAAATCCTTGCATTCACCATAATGCCCAGAAAAAATCATCGAAATTCACGTTTAAAGTTTGTTAATGAAGCGCGCAAGATGTGTCAAAAAGAATTCATAAGATGGTTTGGACTTACTTTAGAGGTCAATGGATTGCTTGTAACGTTTAAAGAAACCATAAAAATCCCAACGTATTACATTATGGGAGATGAAGATTATATGTTTTTACCCTATGTTAAAAAAGTAGCTGAAAATGCAGATAAAAATGCAGATGAGCATATAAAATTAACGATTGTTGAAAAATGTGGGCATGTAGTTAATATAGATCAAGCTAAGATTTTCAATAATTTATCTTTAAGTTTTTTAAAGACACTCATATTATGATAAAATATAAAAACTATTTATGGCAAGAAAACCTTAAGGAATAAGATCTAATGAGCACTCTATCTACACCTA
Source organism: Gammaproteobacteria bacterium (assembly GCA_003864535.1). GTDB lineage: Bacteria > Pseudomonadota > Gammaproteobacteria > Cardiobacteriales > Wohlfahrtiimonadaceae > BHEQ01. The sequence goes on along the minus strand of BHEQ01000216.1, from coordinate 572 downwards.
CGACGGAATTAAAAAATGATCGCCTTATTCGGGCTTTATTAAAGCAACCTGTTGATCAAACCCCATGCTGGATGATGCGTCAAGCTGGGCGTTATTTACCAGAATATCGCGAGGTTCGGGCGCAAGCTGGTAGTTTTATGAGTTTGTGTAAAAATCCTGAATTAGCATGTGAAGTAACGCTGCAACCGCTGCGCCGTTTTAATTTTGATGCTGCGATCTTATTTTCAGATATCCTCACGATTCCTGATGCAATGGGATTAGGTCTATCTTTTGCAGAAGGCGAGGGGCCGCGTTTTTCTAAACCGATCAATTCTATTAGTCAGATTAATAATTTAGCTGATCCTGATCCTGAGATTGAGCTTAAATATGTAATGGATGCTGTGCGCACTATCAAGCAAAATCTAAATAATAGTGTGCCCCTTATCGGCTTTTCAGGCAGCCCATGGACGCTTGTAACTTATATGATTGAAGGTGGGAGCAGCAAAGAATTCGCTAAAGTTAAGGGCTTAATGTATCAATCCCCTGAAAGTATGCATATTTTATTAACAAAAGTAGCAACAACAGTAACAAAC
>BHEQ01000215.1 GCA_003864535.1 Gammaproteobacteria bacterium | reverse complement strand
GAGGTTATTTTCCAATGGGCTAAGCGCGGTATTTGGTCTTTTGCAGGTAAGGCACGTGTTGATGGCGTGATTGTGTGTGAAGCAATAATCATGTGTACGCGCCGTAAAGCGTTTGAAGAGTAATATTTAAGCTATATAAGTTTATGCTATGCAAGTTTATAATATACAAGATTCTGATACCAAGGAAATAGCATGAGTAGAATTCATCCAAGTGCGGTAATTGATCCAAGCGTAAAGCTTGGTGAGAATGTAGAGATCGGGCCTTTTTGTGTGATTGGCCCAGATGTTACGATTGGAAGCGGCACTAAACTTGCCTCCCATGTTGTTATTTCAGGACCTTCTATCATCGGTTCGGATAATTATTTTTATCAGTTCTCATCTATTGGTGAGAATCCGCAAGACAAAAAGTATCAAAGTGGTGATCAAGTCCAGTTAATTATGGGCGATCGCAATACTATTCGTGAGTTTGTCACTATCAATCGTGGCACCATCCAAGATAATGCTAAAACGCAAATTGGGGATGATAACTGGATCATGGCAAATTGTCATATCGCCCATGATTGCATCGTTGGTAGCCGCACTGTTTTTGCTAATGGCGCATCTTTAGCAGGACATGTGATTATTGGGGATGATGTTATTTTGGGCGGCTATTCCATGATTTATCAGCGCTGTCGTATCGGGCAAAGTTCCATTACGGGCTTCTCTTCAGGCATTCATCGTGATGTACCCCCATTTATTACCGCAGCTGGATATCGCGGTGTTCCTGCTGGAATTAATAGTGAGGGCTTACGCCGGAAAGGATTTTCTCCTGAAGATATTATGGCGACCAAATCAGCTTATCGCTCTTTATATCGTAAAGATTTAGGTTTAGAGGCGGCTTTGCTTGAGATATCTACACAATGTGCGCAATTTCCACATTTACAAATCCTAGTTGATTTTTTAAATGTTCCAACTGAGCGTGGCATTATTCGTGGGTCAGATAAGTAATGACTAACGCAATCAGCCCTTGTTTTATGCTCGTAGCAGGTGAGTTATCTGGAGATATTTTAGGGGCTGGTTTAATTAAATCTTTACAAAAAAGTTATCCTCAAGCTGTTTTTTTTGGGATTGGTGGCCCTGCAATGCAAGCTTTAGGGTTAATAAATATTGCGCCGCTAGAGTCACTATCTATCATGGGCTTGATAGAAGTAATAAAGCACCTACCAGAATTATTATCTATTAAAAAACAGCTTGTGCAGCAAGCATTAGAGCTGCAGCCGCATGCTTTTATTGGGATTGATGCACCTGATTTTAACATCCGTCTTGCTAAAACTTTAAAATCTTGCGCTCAAAAAGGGCAGATGTTAACAGGCTTTAAAACCTTTCAATATGTATCACCATCAATCTGGGTCTGGCGTGAGGGGCGCGTGCACGCTATTAAAAAAGCGGTTGATCATGTTTTATGTTTATTTCCATTTGAAGTGCCTATTTATGAAAAATATAAAGTGCCCGCAACTTGTGTTGGGCATACTTTGGCGGATGAGATTCCTATTATTTCAGCAATAGATCAGCTTGAGCAAGCACGGCAGGCTTTGATTGCTTTAGATGAAAATTTCTTAAATAAAAATTTAGTATTTGCAACTGAAACTAAAGTTATTGCTTTATTGCCAGGAAGTCGCCGTGGCGAGGTTACACGCTTGATTGATATTTTATTAAATGCGCTGGTTGTATTTAATAAAGTTAATAGAAAAATAAATCAGTCTGGTGATATTAAACAGAATAATCCTAGAGCTAATATTATAAATAGTGATCCTAAAAGTATTTATATTAAAAATGAAAATATTGGAATTATTGAAAATAAAGATATTAATGATACTGATGATATGAATAATAATAATAATAATAATAATATTGTTGTGCTTATTCCTGCGGCAACACCTGCTTTACGGGTATTAATAGAAGCTGCTATTGCAAATTTAGAGCAATCATCACAAATTATTTTTCATGTATTTAATGGTAATTCCAGATTGATTATGCAAGCAGCTGATGCAGTTTTATTAGCTTCAGGAACGGCAAGTTTAGAGGCGATGTTGCTTAAAAAGCCGATGATAGTAACCTATAAATTTAATGCTTTCACCGCATGGCTTGCGCCTAAAATAGTTAAAATCAGCAGATTCTCTTTACCTAATATCTTAGCTGCGCGCGAGATTGTGCCAGAGCTTTATCAAAATGCAGTCACAACTGCAAATATTGTGCCTTTATTGACTAATATTTTTGCGCTAAATAAATCAAATGAAACACAAGCTAATCAAACTAATAATAAAAACCAAAATAATCAAATTCAAAATGATGAAATTAAAACTAATCAGCATGAGAGTCTTATAAAAATATTTACTCAATTACATCAATCTATTTGTTTTAATGCGGATGAAAAAGCTGCACAAACAATTATTGATAATCTTAATAATCTTGATCATATTGATCATATTGATAATTTTAAATAATATAGAAAATGAAAAAAATAATAGTCCAAGGTGCGCGCACTCACAATCTTAAAAACATTTCCTTAGAATTACCGCGGGATAAGTTAATTGTAATTACTGGAATTTCAGGCTCAGGTAAATCATCTTTAGCTTTTGATACTTTATATGCCGAGGGGCAGCGGCGTTATGTTGAGTCTTTATCTGCGTATGCACGTCAATTTTTATCAATCATGGCAAAGCCTGATGTTGATCATATTGAGGGCTTATCTCCTGCAATTTCAATCGAGCAGAAATCAACCTCACATAATCCGCGTTCAACTGTTGGCACAGTTACTGAGATATATGATTATTTACGCTTATTATTTGCCCGCGTTGGGATTCCATCTTGCCCTACTCATCACTTAGAATTAAATGCGCAAACGATCAGCCAGATGGTTGATAGCGTACTGGCACAGAAGGTTGATACAAAAATGATGTTGCTTGCGCCGATAATTTCGGATCGTAAGGGTGAGCATATTAAATTATTTGATGATCTGCGTGCCCAAGGGTTTTTACGCGTGCGTGTTGATGGCTATGTGTATGAAATCGATGCTCTCCCAGATATTAACCCGAAGCAAAAACATAGTATTGAAGTGGTAGTTGATCGTTTTAAAGTAAAAGATGATCTGGGGCAACGCTTGGCAGAATCCTTTGAAACTGCATTAAAGCTTTCCAATGGCATTGCGCGTGTAATTTGCATGGAGAGTAAAAATGAGGATAAAAATAAGAATAAAAATAAAGATGAGAATATTGATTTACTGTTCTCTGCAAGTTTGCCTGTCCGCAATGCGGCTTTGCAATTCCTGAATTAGAACCGCGTTTATTTTCGTTTAATAATCCAGCTGGAGCATGTCATGAG
>BHEQ01000214.1 GCA_003864535.1 Gammaproteobacteria bacterium | reverse complement strand
CTCAAAGGATGATGTTTTAAGAAATAAGGCCTCATCATCAAGAATTGCTCTATGGAAAACGGGCTTACTTTTTCTTAAAGAAAAACCCATGCGCGGCTTAGGTGTTGGCGGCTCAGAGTATGCTTATAGCCAGCGCACTTTTGAGGAACGTGGCAATCAAGATTATGCTTTATTTCCGCATTTAAGCGCATTTGAAGTCTTAATTGAAACGGGTATCATCGGTCTGAGTGCGTATTTAATATTTTATATCGGCATTTTTGTTTTATTTATACGCAACCGCGCAGGAGCAGAATGGTTTTTGGTGAGTTTACTTGCAGCAATGCCGCTAAACACCCACGTAGCCTTTTATGGGAGTTATGCCTCGAGCCTTATTTGGCTACCGTTAATGATAGGTCTGGCGCTGCGTTATCATCAAAAGGGACGCAACTAATGCTCATAAACCTGCAAGGATATGGTGTATCTTTAATTCAAGGTTTTGGCTTAACGGCAATATTAGGCGTGAGCTCCTTATTTGTCTCGATGATTTTTGGGATATTAGCCGCAATCGCAGCCACTCATTCTAAAGCATGGATTAGAAGTATTAGCTTTTTTTACACGACGATTATTCGTGGCGTTCCTGATTTAGTCCTCCTTTTTCTGATCTTTTATGGTGGTCAGATTTTATTGAATAAAATAACAGATCTATTCGGGCTGCAAATGATCAGCCTGAATCAGTTTTGGGCAGGTGTTTTAACTATCGGTTTTATTTTTGGGGCATTTATGGCGGAGACTTTTCGCGGTGCTATTTTGGCAGTACCGAAAGGACAAAATGAAGCCGCGATAGCTTGTGGCATGAAAAAGCTGCTTATTTTTAGGAGGATTATCTTGCCTCAAGCAATGCGCCACGCCCTCCCAGGCATCGGCAATAATTGGCTGGTTATGTTAAAAACAACCGCATTAGTGTCTTTAATTGGTTTGGATGATCTTGTCCGCCGCGCGGATAATGCAGGTAAAGCACTGCGGGATCCGTTTACTTTTTATTTAATGGCGAGTATTGGCTTTTTGATTTTCACCAGCATTTCAATTGTAATTTTCAAGTATTTGGAAAAACGCTATAACACGGGGTTTAAATAATATGCTCGATTTTGCAGCTATATATCAATATTTACCTGATTTTACGCAAAGCTTATGGTTGACCATAAAGCTCACCTTTATTTCATCCATTGTAGGATTAATCCTCGCCATTCCTTTAAGTTTAATGGGCTTATCTAAACATAGATTAATCAGATATCCAGTTGATGCCTTTAGTTATTTTTTCAGAGGCACACCTTTATTAATCCAAATTTATTTATTATATTTTGGTGCGTCGCAATTTAGCATCATTCGAGATACACCATGGCTCTGGGATATTTTAAAACATGCATATTGGTGCGCTCTAATTGTATTTGCACTAAATACAGCAGCTTATACTATAGAAATCCTAAAAGGGGCGATTAAAAACACTCCAAAAGGCGAGATTGAAGCCGCCACTGCGTGTGGAATGAGTCAGTACTTATTAATGCGACGGATTGTCCTACCTTCAGCATTTAGACGCGCACTGCCAGCGTATAACAATGAGATTATATTTATGCTCCACGGCACAGCACAAGCAAGCGCGATCACCTTAATTGATTTAACAGGAATGGCGCGGCGCATGTATGCCCGCACTTTCCTACCTTTTGAGGCATTTTTAACCGCCGCATGTTTTTATCTAGTGCTTACTTTTTTATTAGTTGGTTTATTTAAATATTTAGAAAAACGCTATTTATCTTATTTAAATATTCCAAAGATTTAGTTTACCAAAAATAAGGCAGCAACTATTTGAAATTAATTATACCATACGCTTCTTTATCAAATTACTGTCAGCAATTAAGAGAACTAATATGAAAAAAACACTATTAAGTATGCTTGTTGCTTTATCTTTAAATGCCGCTTATGCCGATTTTGCGAAAGGAAGTGCATACTATAAAAATAAAAGTTATGCAGATGTCTTTCAAGAATTTAAAGAAAGTGCTGCTGCTGGGGATGTAAACGCACAATATAATTTAGCCTCAATGTATCTCTATGGCTTTCCTATAAATGAAAAAGAAGCGCTTAAATGGTATACCATGGCCGCAAATCAAGGAGATGCAAGCTCGCAAAGTATGTTAGGCATGATGTATGAACGTGGACAAGGTGTGTCTGAAAATAAACAAGAAGCAGCCAAATGGTACTTATTATCGGCAAATCAAGGACTTGCTGAGGCACAACTTGGTTTGGGCTTGATGTATACTAATGGTAGCGGTATACCTAAAAATACGGTACTTGCATACGCCTTATTTTCAATTGCGGCAGCGCAAAATTATAAGGACGCGAAAGAACTTAAAGATAAGCTTGAACCAGATCTTGCACCGAATCAATTAGCAGAAGCACAAGAGATCGCTAGAAACTGGAAAGTAGGCACTCTATTTCCAACTAAAACAGAGTATTAAACTTTAAAAATAATATTTATTAACAACTAAGAACAATACACGTAAGCATGATTATTGCTTTAGCGTTAAATATTGCTTACGGAAACTCTTATCGCCAATAATATGCACTATCAATATGGTTTTAGCGCAAGCAAACAAAAAATTTATACTAAATATTTAAAAAAATGCTATTTATATTATTTAAATATTCCAAAGATTTAATGTTTTAATGCGCCTACACAGTAAATCCAACATGCTTACCTGTAGGAAGCTCAACATCAAGTCTAAGCTTACCGCCCATCGCTTCAACATATCGCTTCATAGTTGAGAGCCTTGGATCATTTCCTTGTTTTTCAATTGCGGCAACTGATGGCTGACTAATCCCCATCGCTTTTGCTATTTCTTGTTGTGATAGTTGTAATGTTTCTCGCAGCTCATAAATATTAGCCTCTAAAAGCATTTCTTCCGCTATTTTGTATATTCGCTCTTGACTCTCTTGTGACCGAGCGGCAATCAATTCACTTAAGTTCTTACCCATTTTTATTCTCCTATTTCGTCTAAATGTTTTTGGTATTCTGTATCAGCTATGAGTAGCATTTGGGTATAAAACAATTTATTTTTCCCCTTCTTATTTCCAGCACATAATACAATTACATTTCGCTTAGGGTCAAATGCAAAAAATAAACGAAAAGGGCTTCCTTTACATTGAATGCGTAGCTCTTTCATGTTGTTGAATTTTGATCCTTGTAACGCATCAACATAAGGTCTACCAAGATTCGGGCCTTTATTGCTCAACATAAATAGTGACCCAAGAATTTTTTCTTGAACAGCATCTTCTTGCTCATTAAGCCATACAGTAAAGCTATCTGTCGTATTTATATCCCACATTTATTTATAAATAACCCCAATTTATTATAGATTTAAATCTATAATAGCACATGACAAATA
>BHEQ01000213.1 GCA_003864535.1 Gammaproteobacteria bacterium | reverse complement strand
AAGATGGTAAAATAACATCTGAAGCGCGTTTAACTGCATCTTTGCCAACTATACAATTAGCACTTAAAAAAGGTGCGGCGGTTTTAGTTACCTCCCATTTAGGCCGCCCAACAGCAGGCGAATATGACCCTGCCTTATCTTTAGCCCCAATTGCGGCATGGCTGACTGAAAAACTAGGTCAACCTGTTGAGTTGGTTAAAGATTGGATTGATGGAGTTGAGATCAAACCTGGACAAGTTAAATTGCTAGAAAACTGCCGTTTTTTAGTTGGTGAAAAGAAAAATGATCCAGCACTCGCTAAGAAAATGGCGGCGTTATGTGATGTGTTTGTGATGGATGCATTTGCAACGGCGCATCGCGCTGAATGCTCCACAGTTGGCGCGGGCATGGTTGCCGCAAAATCATGTGCAGGCCTAGTCTTAGCTGCTGAGCTTGACGCTCTATCTAAAGCATTAGCCCATCCAAAAAGCCCAATGATTGCGATTGTCGGTGGTTCTAAAGTATCAACTAAACTAACTGTTTTAAATCATTTGCTTGATAAAGTTGATCAATTAATTCCTGGTGGTGGCATCACCAATACTTTATTAGCCGCCAAAGGCTTTAATATTGGTAAGAGTTTGGTTGAGCTTGATTTATTAGATGAGGCTAGAGCATTATTAGCTAAAGCTGAACAAGAAGGTAAAAGTATCGTCCTTCCAACAGATGTTGTCGTTGGTAAAGCTTTTGCGGCAGATACTCAAGCAACAATTAAGAATATCGCTGATGTTAATGATGATGATATGATTTTTGATATAGGTCCTGATACCGCAGCTGCTTATGCAAAACTTATCCATAGTGCTAAAACCATCGTTTGGAATGGACCTGTGGGCGTTTTTGAATTTGAAGCATTCGCAAACGGAACTAAAGTATTAGGTAAAGCAATTGCAGAAAGTTCTGCGTTTTCAATTGCGGGCGGTGGCGATACCGTGGCGGCGATTGAGCAATTTAATCTAACTTCACAAATTTCTTATATATCAACTGCTGGTGGTGCATTTTTAGAGTTTCTAGAAGGCAAAGAATTACCCGCTGTTGCAATGCTTGAAAAACGTGCTAAATAATTAAATTATATTTATATAAATTAAATTATATTTCTATTACCTCTATTATTTGTGCTTAATAAATAAAAAGTGTAGAATATGCTCCTTTGTGCATTATGCAGCTTCAAATTAGAAGCTGCCCATAGACTAAACTCACCAAATTATTTAATTGATTTTTCTACAAGGTTACTAATATTATGAATATTGTTCAAAAACTAGAACAAGAAATGATGACTCGCGAACTTCCAGTCTTTAACCCAGGCGACACCGTAGTTGTTTATTCAAAAGTTAAAGAAGGCGCACGTGAGCGTCTTCAAGCTTATGAAGGCGTTGTGATTGCAATGAAAGCACGTGGTCTTGGCTCATCTTTTACCGTTCGCAAAATCTCACACGGCATTGGCGTTGAACGTGTATTTCAAAGCTATAGCCCTTTGATCGAAAAATTAGAAGTTAAACGTCGTGGTTCAGTCCGTCGCGCTAAACTTTATTATTTACGCGACCTTCAAGGTAAGGCTGCTCGTATTAAAGAAAAGTTAACTGCACGCGCACAATAACTTTATAATTTATTTTATAATTTATATTCAAGAAACCTCAGCCTAGTTTTATAACTGCGCTGGGGTTTATTTATATGGAGGATAATATACGCAAAGGATAAAATGAAGCGCACCGCCATTACTATTATTAGAATAAGTGATAAAAAAGCAGGGCATGATCAACAAAGTCTAGGTTTATCCAAGGCATTGATGTCTATCTTAGCTTTAAAATCAACTGCGCTTATCGAAATAGCACCTTTTAAAAAACTCACCGCGGTAGGAATGTGCTTGCGGCTTAACGTTGATATAGATTTAAAGATTGCTTTAGGTATAAATCAGTTAGAGCAAAAAAATACACGTTATATTGTAATTGGAGCTGGGCATGGCACTCATTTAAGCGTACTTGCACTTAAATATTATTTTAAAGCCATCGCGATTATATTAATGAAGCCAAGCTTGCCTAGGTTTTTGTTTGATTATTGCATCATTGCGCGGCATGATGGTGTTAAGGCGAGCACAAATGCTTTAATTAGCGACGGTGCGTTAAATACGCTGGATCTACCTGTTGATCTTATTAAAAAAAATCAGCATATTATTTTAATCGGTGGGCTAAGCACTCATTTTGATTGGGATACAAAAATAATAATCGAGAATATATGCACTTGGATTATGCAGCAGCCGCTTGATATGAAAATTATTTTAACAAATTCAAGAAGAACTCCAGAGAATCTAAATGCGCAGCTATGGGATAATTTAACTAAAATTACGCAACAAGTGCAAGTTACAGATCATTATGCAAAAACAAGAATAGATACAGATCATTTTGAGTGGTTTGATCACCAAAATACTCCACAAGGCTGGCTCGCAGATCAATTATTACACTCTCAAGCGGCACTAATTACTGAGGATTCAGTCTCTATGATTTATGAGGCTTTAACCGCAGATGTGCGCCTAAGCTTAATAAGATTAAGCCCCATCAAGCGTGATAAAATAGCAAAAAATAATCAATATTTAGCAGCTTGTGGCTATCTTGATTATTTTGATTATTTTGCTGTTAAGCATAATGCAAAAAAAGATATAAAAAAAGAGATAAACTTACCTAGATTACACAAGCCACTGAACGAATCTTTTAGGATTGCCGCTAAAATCAAACAACAACTTATACAAAAAGGCTTTTTATGATCTCAAAATTCCCATATCCTAAGATCTTAGAAGATCGTATTGGCTTAGCTTTATTATTTATGACTTTTTTTGCGTTTAGCTTTAAGCAAGGAGTATTAAATGCAAGTACAAGCTTGCTTGGTATTGTCGGTTTGGTGATGCTTCTTCGTAATTTTAAAGAAAATATACTGGCACTTAAATCGAGCTTATTTCTTGTTTTTATTGGATTAATTTTGCTTCCAATTTTAATCTCCTTGCCATATTCATCTGTTCCAAAAGAAGGCATAAGAGCACTTATAAGCTTTTTGCGGTATTTCTTTGCTTTTTCTTTTATCTTTTGGATTAGCCGTGACCAAAATTATATGCGTATTTTGGCGCGAATGATCACTTATTTGATGCTTTTTTGGTGTATTGATGCGCTTATCCAGCAATTTTTTGGCAGAAATTTATTCGGCTATGCATATGATGGAATGCGAATTACAGGGATGTTTCATCCTAAATATCATTTAGGTTATGTCTTAGCTGTTTTAAGCCCTTTGTTTTTAGAAACGCTACTCCGCGATTATTTACCATTTCCTCTTAAGCGCTTTTTTATTTTTCCCATTCTTGGGATTTTTATTGGAGTCATTATTTTATCAAACACACGCGCAGCATGGTTAGTGC
>BHEQ01000212.1 GCA_003864535.1 Gammaproteobacteria bacterium | reverse complement strand
CACCATGTGTCATGACAAGCTGTTTAGTCGCGCGGGTCATTGCCACATAAAGTAGGCGCGCCTCTTCTTCTTTTGATAGCTCATGTTTAAATTGCATACCAACAGCTGGAATGCAAACAAGCGGGAACTCAAGCCCTTTACTGCTATGCATGGTAACTAGATTAACATAATCATTTGAGTCACTTTCCCCTATAGGGATTGCTAGTCTTGAACAAGCGGTGCGGATATCATCAGCAATTTGTTTACGGCGATAAATTACCGCCATATCTGACCACGGCATTCCTGCATCATGCTGCTCAATTAGAATATTCGCAATGTGATTAGATTCCATTTTTAGTGTTGGCAACTTAATTAGTAAAGGTAACGCTCCGTTTATTCCTGCTCCCATAGGTTCAAGTACTGGTGCATGATCCTCATCATTATCGTTGCCAAAGAGTAATTCATCAGCAAAAGCTTTGGCTACAGCAAGAATCTCTATCGTATTGCGGTAATTTAATTTTAAAATTGTAGTGCGTCCCCGAGCTTGAATTCCTACGCTTGAGAAGGTTAAATGTTTTTTTTCTTTACTGTAGATTGATTGGGCATCATCATAAAGAACAAGGAGTGTATTACTGGTAGGATTGATCATTTGGACGATTAATTTAAACCACTCAGGTTCAAAATCGTGTCCTTCATCTATAAGGATTGCATCGTATTGAGCTGCGGGGATAAGCTTGCTGTCAACATTTGAAATAACCAACGCAACAGATTCTTTAAAGAACTGCTCATTATCCTTATTATCAGCTGTTCTTGGAGGAAGAGGAATACCAAATGTTTTAAGCTGGCTATGACACCATTTATGAAAGGTCATGACATTAATTTTATCGTCGAATTTTTTACCTACAAAGCTCTGTTGCAAGCTTTTAGCTAAAGTGCGATTAAAGCATAAAATTAAAATAGGTTTTTTTACAAATGATGCTAGATACTGAGCGCGATAGCCTAAAATCATGGTTTTTCCTGAACCTGCAACCCCATGAATAATCCGATGACCGTCTCCCATGCTTCGAGCAAGCTGTTCTTGCTGAATATCCATAATACGTAAAATATCAGGAATCGCCTCCTCTTTATTTTGATCAATATCATCAAGTAAACTTTGCTGCTCGCCGATGCGAACTTTAGGAAATATATGCCAGCGAATACGGTCTATTTGAGGTAGGCTCATACTTTGTTTCATTGGATATTTAAACATATCCCATAGACGCTTCTGAAATTTTTCAGGGTCAGCTCTATCTGTCATCTCATCTTTACAGATCACTAAATGTGCAGGAATAGCATTACCTAGCTCTCCTTGAGTAAATTGTTCCCGAGTGATGTTACTTAAGACAACACCATACGCATAAGTAAATATAACTTTGCCTTGATAAGATCCTGAATTAGAAACTAATTGAGGGTCACGTTGAGTTAATTTTATGATGGACAATACATAGTTACGCGCCTGCTCAAGGGGATTTTTTTCATAAATAATCCCTCTTTCAAGATTTAGTATGGCTTGCTCGCGATTAAGCTCAACTAAGGTGCTAATCTTCCAGTCTTTTACCTCAAGAACCAAGAGTCCGCGTGCAGGATGGCATAATATAAAGTCAGGATGAAGTGTTTCATTACCAATAGATACATCATACCAGCACAAATAATCATCTTCTAATTTTGACTCTAACAGATAGGCAAAACGTTTTTCTCCAGCAGTCATTCGCGCTAAGCAGGAGTTTATGGTTGGAACTAGGATTGCCATGTTTATCCTTAAGATAGATATACGTATAATAAAATAATAATTAAAACATACATGATATCACTTAACAGAATGTCACATTTAATAATAGGAACTTTAAAAATAGGAACTATTAATAATAGGAACTATTAAAAATAGCGGTTTAGTTAAATTGATTACCAAACAACCCACACCGGGCGATGATCTGAGCCGATCCACATTCCTTGTCCTGTTTGCTTGGTTGCGTAGGGGCTTTTTATTAAAATATGATCTAGTGCTAATAATCCTGGAATCCAAGTTGGGTTCCAGAGAGTTACCGTTGGTTTGAGCCCTGTTTGCTTAATAAATTCTCGATATTTTATAGAAAAAGGGGTGCTATTCATATCGCCCATGACAATAAGATATTGGTTCTCGGTGCTAATTTTTTCGCTCAAAGCCTGCAAGGATTGGTTTCTATAGTTTGCAAAATCTAAGCTTATAGGAGGTGGTGGGTGAATACCATATATGATGCGCTGATCCATTAATTGGGCTCGAATATATGGAAAATCTTCCAGATTCTTAAAATAGAGAACCTCACAGTTTCTGAGAGGCTTATTGGAGTATAACGCCAGTCCAAACGGTGTATCTTCTAATTTTTTACAGCCAAAAGGATATTTTTGAGAAAGTTTGCTTAAAGCATTTTCTGATGCAAGCGTAGCTTCAGTAAGAAAAATTATATCTGCATCTGCGCGCAGCAGCCATTGTATATTCTGATCAATATTTTGATTATCAATAAATAAATTATAGCTTAAAAATTTTTGCGGTAATGGCCTTTTTGTATCTATAGATGCGCTTAATAAAGGTGAGAATATCCATACAATCAAGCTCAATGCTGTCAATAAAAATAATACTTTTTGCCAGAGTTTATTGCTAATCCAAGCGCCTAAAAAGAGCGCGACTGTATAAAATGGAACAAAATGGCTAAATAGTTCAAAAATCCAAAACCAACGCCCAGCTTCTCCTATCAATAAACAACATAAGCTGAGCCAAGCTAGAAAGATCAGGCGCCGTTTAAAAAAATATTTAAGTTTGATTTTAAATGAAACAATCTGCATGTATTTCCCATAGTTCTTTTTGATTTTATATCTACTAAGCCGTATTGATTGATATTTTACTAAAAGTACAGCTAATCCAAGTTATTTATCGTACAGGTTTTGGAGAATATTTTAAGGGATTATTATTTTGCATGATTATTTTCTATCCTTTATGATGGATCTTACTGTAACCTAATATTAGTGGAGATTTTATATGTTTAAAACTTGCATAAGAATACTTGTTTTATTTATTTTCATCTTAAAACTTGCGTATACGCAGGGAAATAATGAGCGCGATCTAAAATGTGTACTCATTGAGGATGCGCAAAGCTGTATTGATCTAGCTTTTGCAAAAACTAGAGCTAAAAATTATGTAGATGCCTTATTCTACTTTGAAAAGGCATGTGGTTTTCAAGTAGCTGAAGGCTGTGTGTTTGCAGGTGTTATCCATTATAATGATGGAAAAAATGGTGCTAAAGGTTCATTAGAAGCACTTGAATTCTTTAAAAAAGCTTGCACCGATAATAATGCTAAAGGTTGTTTATTTGCAGGTCTTTCATATAGCAAACATGTAGGAATTCCAAAAGATTCAATTAAGGCGCTCACCTTTTTTAAAAAAGCGTGTGAGCTTAAAGA
>BHEQ01000211.1 GCA_003864535.1 Gammaproteobacteria bacterium | reverse complement strand
ATTTAATATGAGCTAATTCTAAAAAAGGCAAACTATGAATAAATTAACTTTTGCAGCACCAGTACCAACGATAATATCTATTAGCCTAGCATTGTTAATATGGTTTGTTATTCCTGAACCTGAAGGGGTAACTAAAGAAGCATGGCAGTTATTGGCGATTTTCATTGGGACAATTGCCGCTATTATAGGAAAAGCCATGCCTATCGGTGCTATTTCGATAATCGCCATTGCTTTGGTTGCGTTAACAGGCGTTACAAACCCAGGTAAACCATCAGCTGCATTAAATGATGCCTTAAGCGGCTTTTCAAACCCACTTATTTGGCTCATCGGCATTTCTATTATGATCTCACATGGGCTCACTAAAACAGGCTTGGGGGCAAGAATTGGATATTATTTTATCTGTTTATTTGGTAAAAAAACCTTAGGGATTGCTTATGGTTTAACTTTAGCTGAGCTCACGCTTGCACCTGTCACACCTAGTAACACGGCGCGTGGCGGCGGCATTATTCATCCTATTATGAAATCCATCGCAAATAGCTTTGATTCTAATCCAGAGTCAGGAACTTCAGGAAAAATAGGGCGTTATCTTGCTTTGGTTAATTACAATACCAATCCGATTACTTCAGCAATGTTTATTACCGCGACGGCTCCAAACCCTTTAATTGTGAGCCTAATTATGAAAGGAACTAATTCTGACTTTGAGCTAACGTGGTTAACATGGTTTATGGCAGCACTAGTTCCAGGTATATTATCTTTAATTTTAATGCCATTAATTGTTTATGTTTTATATCCTCCTGAGATTAAAAGCACGCCAAGTGCGCCACAATTTGCGCGAAAGAAGCTTGATGAGCTCGGTCCAATAAAACTTCCAGAAAAAATAATGCTGTGTGTATTTGGATTATTGTTATGCATGTGGGCAGGTATTCCAGAAATGATGCTTGGTAAAGAGTATGCGGTTAATGCAACTACAGCTGCATTTATTGGTTTATCTATTTTATTAGTCAGTGGCGTTTTAAGCTGGGATGATTTATTAGCCCAGAAAGGTGCTTGGGATACCATTGTTTGGTTTGCAGCATTAGTGATGATGGCGAGCTTTTTAGGAAAGCTTGGTTTAATTGATTGGTTATCGCAAAGTGTCGGCTCAAGTATTACTAAAATGGGAATGAGTTGGGTTGGAGGCACGATTTTGCTCGTATTGATTTATGTGTATTCGCATTATTTCTTTGCAAGCACGACAGCGCATATTACCGCAATGTTTGCCGCATTTTTTGCAGCTGGCATTGCATTGGGCGCACCACCTATATTGCTCGCGCTCATTTTAGGATTTAGTTCATCCTTAATGATGTCACTAACGCATTATGCGACAGGAACAGCACCAATTATATTTGGCTCAGGCTATACAACCCTTGGGCAATGGTGGAAAACTGGATTTGTTCTAAGTATTAGCAATTTACTTATTTGGATTATTATAGGCGGCGCGTGGTGGCGTCTTCTTGGTTATTGGTAAGTTTTAACATAAAGGCATTGCTATCTTTATTAGGATAGCAATGCCTTTATTGATTTTATTGCAATAATTTTACTTATTTATTTATTAACAATATGAATAGCGCGTTTATCAACCGCTAATGCCGCTTCATGCAGAGCCTCAGCAAGGGTTGGGTGGGCGTGCATGATTCGTGCTAAGTCCTCGCTTGATGCGCCAAATTCCATGGCAACCACTGCCTCGTGAATTAATTCTGAGGCATTTGCACCAACAATATGCACTCCTAAAAGCTTATCGGTACGCGCATCTGCGATTATCTTAACTAAACCTTCAGTTGCTCCCATTGCTTTAGCGCGTCCTGAGGCTGCAAAAGGGAAAGATCCAGTTTTAATCTCCAAGCCTTCTTGCCTACATGTTTGCTCGGTTTTACCAACCCATGCAATCTCAGGATGAGTATAAATCACCCATGGAATCACATCATAATTGACATGTGCATACTGCCCTGCGATGCGTTCAGCTACGGCAACGCCCTCTTCCGAGCCTTTATGCGCGAGCATAGGACCACGCACTAGATCACCAATCGCCCATACTCCTGGAATATTAGTTGAGCAATCTCCAGTTACATGGACGCGTTGTCCATCCATTAATAGATTAGCTGCCGCATCGGCAATGTTTTCTGTAACAGGGATTCTGCCAACCGCTACTAAAAGCCTATCAAACTTAAATTGTTGCTCACCACTTGCATCTTGCACGGTAACAGTTACATCTTTTTTAGAGACACTACTTGAGGTAACGCGTGCACCTAAGCGAATATCTAGGCCTTGTTTTTTAAAATGACGCAAGGCATCTTTACTTATCGCGCTATCTGCGCTGGCTAAAAAATCATCCATTGCTTCAAATAAAATTACTTCAGTGCCTAAACGCGCCCACACACTTGCCATCTCAAGCCCAATTACTCCAGCACCTATCACGCCTAAACGTTTCGGAATCTCTTGGAGACTTAACGCATCTGATGAATCGATAATACGCTCATGATCAACAGGAGCGGCGCTAATATCAATCGGGATCGAGCCTGTAGCTAGAATAATATGCTCCGCTTCAAATAAGATCACATCTTTATTATGCTTGGTTACTTCAACTTTCTTATCAGCATATAATTTACCAGATCCTTGAATCCATTCTATTTTATTTGCTTTAAAAAGTTGAGCAATCCCACCTGTTAATTGGCTAACAATCTCATCTTTACGCCCTATCATTTGGGCAATATCAATCCCAACCCCACCAACTTTTACGCCATGCTTGGCTAGATCATCTTTAGCATGTGTATAGTGCATGGAAGATTCAAGCAATGCTTTAGATGGGATACAGCCTACATTTAAGCATGTTCCGCCTAAAGCTGGAACTTTAACCCCATCTTTATCAATATTTACCCATTTTTCCACACACGCTGTTTTAAAGCCTAATTGCGCAGCGCGAATTGCAGCAACATAACCTGCAGGACCGCCGCCAATAACAATTACATCAAATTTAACACTCATTATTTTTAAATCCTTTAATTATAAGGTGGATTCTAGAAAACAGAATCAGGGCACATCTATAGTGTGATTTATACTCCTAAAGCCCTAATAAAATCCGAGCAGGGTCTTCAATACATTCTTTAACGCAGACTAAAAAGCCCACCGCCTCTTTACCATCAATAATACGATGATCATACGAATGGGCGATATACATCATCGGTGCAATCACAACCACGCCATTCTCAGCGATAGGGCGATCATAAGTTTTGTGCATACCTAAAATACCGCTTTGAGGCGGATTTAGAATAGGGGTTGACATCATTGAGCCAAAAACGCCACCATTAGTTACCGTAAACGTACCGCCCGTCATATCTGCAACGGTGAGTGTTCCATCTTTAGCTTTTTCGGCAAAATGAACAATTTCTTTTTCAATTTGCGCAAGGCTTAATTGATC
>BHEQ01000210.1 GCA_003864535.1 Gammaproteobacteria bacterium | reverse complement strand
ATTGCTGCTGCATTTGCGTAATTTCAGCAGCTGTTGCCGCTCTATCTAATTGATCCATATGATTATTGCGTATTGCAGTATGTCCAACTAATGCGGCAACATTTACCGCAGGTTTGGCGGCATTTACCGCATCAATATACGCTTGCAAGTTTAAATATATAAATTGCTCTGGAGTGCCTAATAAATTCATTGGATCAGGTAATTGCTTAAGTCCATCTATAGATTTTAGAGTTACAGGGCTTGCGCTAATCCCACAATTACCCACAATCACCGTAGTGACTCCTTGGGATAGTTTAGCTAACATTTGCGGATTATGAATCACACTTAAATCATCATGAGTATGCACGTCGATAAATCCAGGACTTAAAACTAATCCAGTACCATCAATAGTTTTTTTATTGATAATTTTATTATTTTGCTGATTATCTTGATGATTCTGCTGATTATCTTGATGATATTTATCCTGATTATCTTCAGATAAATATATTATTTTATAGATTAATCCATCTTTAATTGAGAGATTACCTATTTTTCCTGCTTGATTATTACCATCAATAATTAATACATTATATATTTCTGTAATTTCTTTTTTTATATCATTCATTAATATAACTTCCATTAATTGGCTTTAAGGGTACATCTATTAATTTCTTTTCCTGCGTTACACGATATTATGAAAATGCTCATTTACATCAGTAAACTGCGCTTTTAATAATATCGCAAGCCTTGAAAAATCTAATTTATAGAAGTCCCCTTGCAAAGGGGGGATTTAGGGGGTGTAATTAAATGGAGCGGAATGTCAAATTTAACATGTAGTCTATAAAAATTAATATGTTAAGACTGCTGAGTAGTTACAAAATTTATTAGTCACCTAATATTAATCACCTAAAGGGAGATTAATATTAGGACCTCGGTAGCCATCTAATGCATAACGCGCACGCCGCATTGATTCACGATGTTGCTCAGGCATACGTAATGCAAATTCCATTGCTAACAGATCAATAATCAGCATCATTACATAACGGGCGCTGCTAGGCTTATAAATAAAATGTGTTTCATTTATTTGCAAAGCCAAGACAATATCGGCTAAATGAGCTAAGGGAGAGTTATTTAAAGTAATCGCAATAATTTTTGTGCCATATAATTTGGCGATTTTGGCAGCTTCGATAAGATCAGGACTTACACCGCTAACAGATAGCACTACAAGTACATTCTCTTTTGATAATGTTGCCGCAATGATTCGCATCATAATTGCATCATTTGAGGCATTAATTGGATACCCCAAACGCACAAATCTAAATTGAAATTCTTGCGCAAGCATGGTTGAGCAGCCACCCATGCCAAATACATGCGTCATTTTTGAATTTATTAAAATATCAACAGCTGCCACAAAATCAGCTTGATCAAAACTCGCTAAATTCAAACGCAATGCACTATCAATAGAATCAAAAACATCTGCAAAAGAACTAGTTGTTACAGGTGAGTTTTGATCAGCATCTAAATAATGCGCCCCAACTACGCTCGCTTGCGCTAATTTAATCCGCAAATCACGCACATCTTGACAGCCAATTGCTTTAGCAAAGCGCGAAACTGCGGCAATACTAACCAAAGCCTTATCTGCTAACTCACTAATAGTATGATGAGTAACCCAAGTTACATCTGCCAAAATAGCCTCTGCAACCTTGCGTTCAGTTTGGTTAAGCTGATTTAAAGAGGCTTTGATATGGTAGAGAATGTCAAATTGCATGGTCATTAAGAATTTATTCCATTATTAATTAAAAATATTTACTCCATTTGTGCACGCTCAGCATCTAAAATAGCTAAAGCTTGTTCACGTGTCACTAATGATTTAGGTGTGATTAAACTTACCACAATTCCCATCAACAATGCACCTCCAAACGCAGGTAAAGTTGGATTTCCCCAATATTTAGTTAAGCTTACACTATTCATTACAATCAAACTCATAGTTGCGCCTGCAAGCATCGCCGCAATCGCTCCTTGCCAATTAAAGCGTAACCAAAAACTACCTAATAATCCGCATACGGCAACCCCAGCCATTACTAATGAAATCATTTTAGTGATGTAACCGATAATATCATTTGAAATTAAAGCAAAAATACAAGCTAAAGTAATAACTCCAATAATGCTTATTCGCGAGAAAAACAGTATGCTCGTAGCTTTTGGCATCTTTCCTGTAATAATGC
The DNA here is from genome assembly GCA_003864535.1 of Gammaproteobacteria bacterium. Taxonomy (GTDB): domain Bacteria; phylum Pseudomonadota; class Gammaproteobacteria; order Cardiobacteriales; family Wohlfahrtiimonadaceae; genus BHEQ01. The sequence goes on along the minus strand of BHEQ01000210.1, from coordinate 1,270 downwards.
TAAATACATCGCGCATTAATATAGATACACCTGCAATCGCATCTGAACTTGCGCTTGATAAAGTTGCAGATAAGCCTGCAATTAAAATTACCAAACCCCAGCCTAAAGGTAAAACTTCAGTGATTAAAAATGGAAAAGCAAAGCTTGGATTGGCTAAATTAGGATTTAAAGTATGCGCCGCCATCCCGATTAAAGCAGGAATACATGAAAATCCTAAATATAAAAGACCTGACCAAATAAATGAGCGCCTAACAATACTTACCGAAGCTGCTGAATAAATTCTTTGACGATAAGATGGCGTGGCAATAACCCCAATTAATATAGCTGCAGCCAGAGATATCGCAGGAATTAAACCCAATTGTGGAATTCCAAAGAGCTTGGTCGCACCAACTGGCATAGCATCATAAATATGATTAATCCCACCAATATAATTAACCGCTACCGCAGCTACCGCAATAAATCCAATAAAGAGAATAATAGCTTGAATGGTATCTGTCCAAACTACAGCGGTATAGCCACCAATCACTACATAAACGGCAAAACCTAAGGCGACAATAATTTTTGCATATTGCAGATCAATATTTGCCATCCACGCTAAATACATTCCTCCACCCATAATATGTGCGCCAAGCCAACCGACACTTGCCACAAACATTAATACTCCAGTAATATTTTTAACGGCTTTGTTTGCGCCAACATAATAGGAAAGCTCTTCACTCACTGTCATAAATTTAAATTTGCGCACAGGTGCAAAAACAAATGCGAGGATCAAAATTCCAAGCGATCCTCCAACTCCATATAAAGCTCCAGCCCAGCCATTAGCATAGCCAAAACCAACCGCGCCCATACTCGAACCTGTGCCAACCATAGTCGCAACAGTTGTTCCCATGGTTAAGAAAAAAGGCAGTGAGCGTCCACCTAATAAAAAATCTTCCCCAGTTGTTTTCTTGCGTGAAACCCACCATCCTAGCGCGATCATCGCCATAATATAGACTAAAAAACTGACTAAAAAAATACTGCTTGTTCCACTGGTATTATTCATGGTGTAACCCTCTATAATTTTAATAAATAAACTAATTTTAAGGAATATCTATATGTATTTTTCCTGCGTTTTTAATAATATCTCAAGCCTTGAAAAATCTAATTTATAGAAGTCCCTATCAAAATATTGCTCTAAATAAAAGGCAATACTCCCCTTGCCTATTTTTTGTAGGCTTTTAAAAATAAATTATATTAGAAAAAAGTATCAGCAATTTCAACAACATTATAA
>BHEQ01000209.1 GCA_003864535.1 Gammaproteobacteria bacterium | reverse complement strand
GATCGCTAGAATTAGTCACGCTTGAGGCTAAATATTGTTGCGCTTAACTTGTGCTGCTCAAGAAAGCACGAGGTTATTTCAGCATACTTGCTATTTTTAGGCAAGATGGAGTTTAATGGACGCTTACCATAAAAGTGGTGGCTCAGAGGTCTGGGTGATTGATTTACCTTCTAAACAACGCATCAAAACAATTAAACTTAAAAATATAAGCACATCCATTACTTATTTGCCAGCATCATCTGAAACAAACGGCTTATTAGCTGTGACAAACAAAGAGATGACAGTTGATATTTATGATGCAAATACAGGTGTGCTTATTCAAACTCAAAGTGGTTTTGGTCAAGAAACTCCATTCCTAATTCACCCTGTTAATCAATAAATTTATATTTTAAGGTAATCATAAAAAGAAGGAGGATTAATATGCTTTTTATTGTATTTCAAGTGTTTATTAGTTGTGTCCTGTTACAAAGCGCATTGCATAAATATACACAAGCAGAGCAGGTACTTAGTGCTTTTTTAAATTTTGATATTCCTTTCGGTAGAGAAAAAATCTATCCTAAGATTAAATTGAAATATATTAAAGTATTAGGATTATTTGAGTTAAGCCTAAGTATATTATGGTTTATTTTTCCAAGTATGTTATTTAATGTATTGATTATTCTATTATTAGTTTTTTATACATGTCTCATTAGCTATCCTTTTTTAAAAGGTAAGCAAGGATTAAAATGTGGCTGTACTACTTCATTTTCACCTAAATTTATGCGGACACGCTCTGAAATTAATATATTTATTATTTCTCGTAATCTTCTCTATATTTTGATGAGTATATTAGTTCTATTTATTGATAATCGAGATCATTATAATTTATTAATGAGTACTTTTACTGGCGCTTCCTTATTTATCATCATGTTATCTTGTGAGCAGCTTATAAGTAATCAATATGTGATTAAATATATTCAAAATTATTAATTTGAGGAGTTTTCAATGTCATATCCACTTATCTTTATTTTAGTATTGCAATGGCTTGTTATAATAATACTCGCAATTATTGTGTATGCACTCACCCGTCAAGTAGGTATTTTATTTGGTAGAATAGCCCCTGCTGGTGCATTATCAATTAATTATCAGTTAAAAGTTGGAGATATTGCTCCTGAAGTTGAAGCAAAAAACTTTGCAGGATTAGGGATGACGATTGGCACGGCAAATACATTTAAACGAAATACTTTGCTCTTTTTTTTATCCCCTGAATGCCCAATATGTAAATCATTATTACCTGCAATTTTCAGTGCAACTAAAAGTGAAAAAAACACAACAGATGTATTATTTATTTCAGATGGGGATCAATCTGAACATAAATCATTTATCTCCCAATACCATCTGAATGAAAAAGATTATTTTGTATCAGAATTAATTGGAAAAACATATGCCGTTGGGCGCTTACCTTATGCTGTATTAATTAATGCCTCAGGAAAAATAGCCTCACTTGGCCTTGTTAATACACGGGAACATATCGACAGTTTGTTTGAAGCGCACGAGCTAGGTGTAGAAAGCTTACAAATGTATTTAAGCCAAAGTAGAAGTTGATATTTGATTAATATTTTATCTATCTTCAACATTATTATTAGAAAACTTAAAGTATCTCTGTATGCTTTTAGCATGCAACTACATTCATTGGAGGAATAAAAAATGGCCTTATTTGATCAATTATCTGAAAAAATAGCTCGTCAAGCGTCATCTGTAGGCTCACGGCGTAGCTTTATTAAAAAATTAGGCGCAGCAATAGTAGGTGCAACTATTCCTGTTTTGCCGATTGCGCGTGGTGACGCATTAAAAGGTTCAGAATCTGCAGCAAGCGGACTTAAAGAAGAGGGTGATCCTTTAAGTTGTGAATATTGGCGTTATTGTGGCGTTGATGGATTTTTATGCAGCTGTTGTGGCGGTAATGTTACAACTTGTCCCCCAGGCACGGAAATGTCACCTTTAACTTGGGTTGGAAGTTGTTTAAATCCAACAGATGGTAAGAAATATTTAATTTCATACAATGACTGCTGTGGAGCAACTTCTTGTGGCGTGTGTTTATGTGGCAGAAATGATGATGATCTTCCTATGTATCGTGCTGATAAAAATAATGATATTAATTGGTGCTTAGGCACTGGTAGTATTGTTTATAACTGTACAACTGCTTTAGTGATTGGCATTTCTTTAGATGAATCTAAGTAAGCCAAATAAGGAGGATGCCACGATGTACCAACTATACTTATTAGGATTTATATTTTTTAGCTTGCTTAATATTACATTTGCAGAACCTCTAACCGATATTCTAATTGATGTGCCTATCTATGAAAAAGATGTTGGCAAAAAGGCATTTGAACTATGTACAGTCTGCCATATGCCTGATGCTAAAGGTATTGAAGGCGTTTACCCTCCTTTAAAAAACAGGATAGCAATGATTGCTAATTTACCAAAAGGTCGCGACTATCTTCCTTTGGTCATTGCAAATGGTCTAACAGGAAGCTTAGAAATTGATGATATTCCATATATGGGTGTAATGATTCCCCAGCGCGGTTTGTTAACAGACAATCAAATTGCGCAGGTACTTAATTATATTATTCACGAGATAGATGATGCTACTGAAACAATCCCAATATATCATGAGAATGAGATTGCAGAAATATTCATGCGCTATCCCGATGCCTCTGCCGTGAACTTAATTCAACTCAGGCATGAAGTGTTTAAAAAATAAGCTCAATGATATTAACCTAAATATAAAAATCTGAAGGAGATATCATGATACGTTATTTATGGATAATCATCTTTATTGCTAACAGTGTAATTGCTGAGCAAACACAGATTGAAATACTCCCAAAAACCACTAAATCCAATGCTTTATATAATTATCAAATATTTTGCCAAGGATGTCATCGTCCTGATGGAAGTGGTATTTTAGGGAGTGTGCCAGCACTTAAGTCTTTTATGGGATATTTAACGTGGAGCCCCAAAGGACGACAATATCTAATGAGTTCACCTGGTTTATCTGCCCCAAATCTATCTGAGCAAGATCGTGCTGATCTTTTAAATTGGATTCTTTTAGAGTTTTCAGAGCAGTCCATTCCCAAAGATTTTCAATTTTTTACGCATTCAGAAGTTGCTAAAAATGGGGATAAAGTTATGCTTGATACTAATCAAGAAAGACAAAATATCATTAAACAAATATATCATAAGCTTCCAGATGAGATCTATAAAAGCCGTGCCTTTGTCGATTGGTACGAAATAACTTACTAATTTATTAGTGGCTTTTGTTCATATTCAGTAATCAGCACAACTTTAAACACCAGATCAACCACCTCTACAACTAATCTTTAATTAACTCATTTATTTTGAAATTTCAAAATAACTTTCTGCATTATTAAAGCTAATATTTTGCACCATTTCTCCAAGTAGCTTAATATCATGAGGTGCTTCGCCATCAACAACCCATTGCCCGAGCA
>BHEQ01000208.1 GCA_003864535.1 Gammaproteobacteria bacterium | reverse complement strand
TTTTCAGCATTACTAATGGCTGGTTTAGATGGAATTCAAAATAAAATCCACCCAGGAGAGGCGATGGATAAAGATTTATATGATTTACCGCCAGAGCAAGCTAAAAATATCCCACAAGTGTGCTTTAGCCTAGAACAAGCATTAGATGCATTAGATTCTGATCGTGATTTTCTTAAAAAAGGAGGCGTTTTTACAGATGATCTTATTAATGCATATATTGTGCGTAAAACAGCTGAAGTACAGCGTGTACGTATGATTCCTCATCCAGCTGAATTTGAACTTTATTATTCTTTGTAAAATTCATATTTGTAAAGAAGGATATATACAAACAAGGCGAGCATTAAGATAAATTAATCCTCGCCTTGATCTTTATTTATTGAAATATATAATTATAATGTTTACTAACTAAATAATTAAGATTATATAATCTATGCTTTATCTCAATTTAAAAAGTAAAGTAAGCACTAAATTGCTAAGTATCCTTAATATCTATTTTAAATAATTTGATATCATACCGAATAACTTAAGAAATAAGATGGTCAATATTGTTAACCACAGCTTATTGCTTAGTTAATGTCTAAATAATAATAAATAATAAATATTATTAAGCTTATTTAATGAAACTTGAGGGGAATAAAATGTCTAAATTATTATTAGTTGATGATGACCAAGAATTTACGAGCATGCTGTCTGAGTTTTTAAGTAGCGATGGCTTTGAAGTAAGTATTGCAAATAATGGTGAAGAGGCTTTAGATATGCTCCAAAAAACAGCCTATTCTATTTGCGTCCTAGATATAATGATGCCTAAAAAAAATGGTATTGAGACCCTAAAAAGCATACGGTTAACATCACAAATTCCAGTGCTTATGCTAACAGCTAAGGCTGAGCCGATTGATAAAATATTAGGCTTAGAATTAGGGGCCGATGACTATCTTGCCAAACCAGCTGAGCCACGTGAATTACTCGCGCGTTTAAAATCGATTTTGCGCCGCTCTCAAGGGACGTTGGCACCAGAGGTGCTAAGAGATATTTTATGGGATGACCAAAAACGAGTAATTACTATTCAAGAACGCATCTTAGAGCTAACAGGCATAGAATATGAAGTTTTAAAAATATTAGCACAAAACATAGGACAGGTAGTTGGCAAAGATTTCCTATCTAAAAATGCCTTGAAACGCCCATTATTTCCATTTGATCGTAGCCTTGATGTCCATATCTCAAATATCCGTAAAAAAATAGAAGGTCTTGATGCAAGCATTAAAAGCGTGCGTGGTCGCGGCTATCAATTAATCGTTTGACTTATGGGGACTTCTATTAATTAGATTTTCAAGGCTTTCGATTTTATTAAAAGCGCAGAAAAAGCAACTAATAGATGTGCCCTTATTAATGATTCTCTATGCGGGCCTTAATTAATGAATAAGATCTTTATCAAGATGTGGCTAATAAGTTTAATTATTATTACTCTAACAGCAGCACTTGTCCTGTTTGGAACGCGCTCAGCAGGAAAGCTTGCCTCGGCGCGTAAAACTGAAACGCATATGGATATATTGCGCCAATCAGAAAGAGAGCTTATCTTACGTGCCCAACTATATGGCATCAATGAAGCTATGAGCTATGTACAAACTTTAGATCCTTTGATTCAAGAGCAGTTTTATATTTATAATAATAATAACGATGAAATAATGAGCACTTTTAAAGCTAAAAAGCCATTTTGGATTGTTCAAAATCGCAAGACTATTTCCAATCATAACAATGAGTTTTATGACCGTTGGGGTAATTATTTTAGGCTAGAAATTGAAGATGTTCTAAATATGCCAATTTGGTTCTCACTGTCCTATTCAGGATATGCTTTGAGAACTTTTATTTCATTATTTATCAGTGCAATTGCTGCTTATTTTTTAGCCTATCAAATGTGCAATTCTATTTTAGCTATAGCTGCTACGGTGCGCGAGGTTAAGAATGGAAATATGTTTGCCAAAATTTCAGGTACATTTATGGAAAATAAAGATGAAGTTGGACAGCTTGCACACAGTATTAATCATATGATTGAATCTATTCGAGATATGCGCAGTAATGAGCAGCAACTTTTATCTGATGTCGCCCATGATCTACGCTCCCCTTTAGCACGCCAGAAATTAGCTTTAAATTTTATCTCTAAAAAAGAAGTTCAGTTTAATCCACTTAAGTTAAATGAATTTATTGAACGTGCTGAAATTGAAAATGAACGTCTCAATGATCTAATCAGTGAGGTTCTTATTTATTTGCGTGCTGAGAACAGCAATACCAGCATATCTCTTAGCCCTATTTCTTTAAATCAAATTCTTAGTGAAGTAATTGAGGATGCAGCGTTTGAAGCACATCCGCAAAACAAAGTAATCCATTGCAATTTACAAGAAGATATTATTATTTTAGGTATTTATCCTAAGTTAATAAGAGCCTTTGAGAATGTTGTGCGAAATGCAGTTTTTCATACTCCCATGAATACAACTATTACGATTAATATTGATAATAGTGATAGCCATATTGTTAGAATTGATATTATCGATCAAGGAGATGGCGTTCCTGAAAATAAAGTTCACCTATTAACCCGACCTTTTTTCAGATCAGATAGCTCTAGAGGCACTGTTAATGGTGGTTATGGATTGGGTCTTCCGATTTGTCAAGCGATTATAAATGAACACTTAGGAAGTTTAGCAATAGCAAACATAGACCCACATGGATTAAAAGTAAGCATCTCTTTGAATAAAAAAAAATGATTCGCACATAAAGTATAAATTATTAAAAAACAATAAAAAAGCTCATGAAAAAAGCCCATGAAAGTCTAATAAAAACTAGACATAATGATATTTTACTGTATCATACGCACCCTCTTATGGGGACTTATATTAATTAGGTTTTTCAAGGCTTGTGATTTTATTAAAAGCGCAGTTTACTTAGGTAAATGAGCATTTTAATAATATTGCATAACGCAGAAAAAGCAATTTATAGATGTGCCCTTATGTGGGTTGTTAGCTCAGTTGGTAGAGCAGTGGACTCTTAATCCATTGGTCGAAGGTTCGAACCCTTCACGACCCACCACATTCATAAAAAAATTTATTCATAATATTCCTCCTAAGCTGATACTTCCTGTTGTGAAGCAGCTCGAAAAAAATAAATTTCAAGCTCTGTAGTTAACTTTGATGAATTTAATCAAAACAAAAGCAATCTTATCAATAAATATTCCAACAAACATGCAAAAAGCCACTCATAAAGAGTGGCTTTTTTAATTAGTGTGACGGGCATGGATTACAACTAGGCGATGAAAGTTCGCTGTAGGCGTAGAAGTGTATGAACTACTAGCAGATGACAAGGGTGTCCGTTGTGAGGCGGAATCTGAAGGAAGTCTAATGCAAACTCTTGGCTTGACGAACAGGAATCATATCAGGCTGTTATCACTGGACAAGACTGCCAAACAAGTCAAAATCCAAAACACTTCCGAAAGTGGTAGCGGTAAATATGGCAAGTAGATGAG
>BHEQ01000207.1 GCA_003864535.1 Gammaproteobacteria bacterium | reverse complement strand
AATCAAGGATATGCCGAGGCACAATTTAATTTAGGCGTGATGTATGCTGATGGTGAAGATGTACCTAAAAATGTACAAGAAGCTCTTAAATGGTATTTATTGGCAGCTAATCAAGGTCTTGCAAATGCGCAATATAATTTAGGCTTTATGTATGCCAATGGTGGCGGTGTAACCAAAAATGTAGAGGAAGCAGTTAAATGGTATTTATTGGCAGCAGATCAAGGTCTTGTAGAGGCACAATCTAGTTTAGGCTGGATGTATTACTATGGTGAAGGTGTACCTAAAAATGCAGAAGAAGCGGTTAAATGGTCTTTATTGGCAGCTAATCAAGGAGATGTAAATTCACAAAATAATTTAGGCGCAATGTATGCCAATGGTGATGGTGTACTTAAAAACTCACAAGAAGCGGTTAAATGGTACATATTAGCAGCAAATAACGGTGATAAAATGGCACAAAACAATTTAGGCATAATGTATGCCAATGGCGAGGGTGTTCCTAGAAATAAAGTACTTGCATATGTTTTATATAATCTCGCAGCAACACAAGATAATAAAATTTTCAAAGAAAATATAGCCAAACTTAAGCCAGATCTCACGCCTGATCAATTAGCAGAAGCTCAAGAAATATTAATTAATTGGAAATTAGACACGCTTTTTCCAATTGAGACTAAGCATTAAACTTTAAAAATTACTTTAACTACAAATAAGAGAAATAATATGAAAAAAACACTATTAAGTATGATTATTGCATTAACTTTAAATACTGCTTATGCTGATATTGCTAAAGGAATTGCAGCCACTCAAAATGAAGATTATGCAACTGCCTTGAAAGAATTTAAAGAAAGTGCTGATGAAGGTGATGCCGCCGCGCAATATAACTTAGGTGTGATGTATGACTTTGGTGAAGGTGTATCTAAAAATTTACAAGAAGCGGCTAAATGGTATTTATTAGCAGCAAATCAGGGACATGCTGAGGCACAATATAATTTAGGCGATATGTCTGCAGATGGTGAAGGTGTTCCTAAAAATGCACAAGAAGCAGTTAAGTGGTATTTATTGGCAGCAAATCAAGGGCATGTCAGAGCACAATTTAATTTAGGCATGATGTATGACTATGGCGAAGGTGCTTCTAAAAATGCACAAGAAGCAGTTAAGTGGTATTTATTGGCTGCAAATCAAGGTTATACAAATGCACAAAATAATCTAGGCGTAATGTATGCCAATGGCGATGGCGTGCCTAAAAATGTACAAGAAGCTATTAAATGGCTTACTTTGGCTGCTGATGAAGGTGAAGCAGGCACGCAATTTAATTTAGGACTGGTGTATGAAAGTGGTAAAGGTGTATATAAAAATACACAAGAAGCCGCTAAATGGTATTTACTGGCAACAAATCAAGGTTATACAAATGCACAAAATAATTTAGGCTTGATGTATGAAAAAGGTGATGGTGTGCCTAAAAATAAAGTACTTGCATATGCTTTATTTGAACTAGTCGCAAATCAAGGTAATGATAAAGACCAAGAAAATAGAGACAGACTTAAGCCAAATCTCACGCCTGATCAATTAGCAGAAGTGCGAGAAATATTAGTTAATTGGAAAGTAGGTACGCCTTTTCCAACTAAAACAAAGTATTGAAAGCTTAAAATACAAAAGTGAGTTTAAGTCAAATCCTTCTGCTGCGACGGGCTTGAAATGTTTTTATAGATCAAAACTTAGTCATCAATCAGTGCATTAATAAGTTCTTTATGCTTTAGGGTTTGGCGGTTATTGCGTAATCTTTGTGCCATAATAATTGCGCGTAATTGCGCTAATGCCATATCAAAATCATCATTAATCAGCAGATAATCAAAATCCACATAATGACTTATTTGAGTAACCGCGTCTTCCATTCGTGTTTCAACCACACTAAAGCTATCTTGGTTGCGAGTGAGTAGTCGTGCGCGTAAGGCATCAATTGATGGAGGTAAAATAAAAATTGTGATTGCATTAGGCTCTTTAATTCTTACTTGTTGCGCTCCTTGCCAATCAATAACTAGAACAACATCCATTCCACGTTTAAGCTTGCTTACAACTTCTTTTTTAGAAGTTCCGTACTGATTTTTAAATACTTGAGCTGACTCTAAAAAACCATCATTATCGATCAATAGCGCAAATTCATCAGGGTTTACAAAATGATAATGAACCCCATTTTTCTCATCAGGACGTGGGGGGCGCGTTGTATGTGTGATTGCACGCATTAAGTCAGGTGTACATTCTAATAATTGACTAACTAAAGTAGTTTTGCCACCCCCTGATGGAGATGAAACTACATATAAATTTCCATAAGATTCATTCATAGTCATAGGGCTTGTCATAAAATATCCTAGTTTAAGTTTATTTATAAGAAATTTATTTATATCAACATATTTACATCAATATCTTTACATCAATATTTTTATATCAACGTCTTGTTATATAGAGTTTTATTACTCTATATTTTGAATTTGTTCACGAATCTGTTCGATCAATACTTTTAACTCAACTGCGATATTAGTTAAAATAGCATCTTGTGCTTTTGAACCTAACGTATTGGTCTCGCGATTTAGTTCTTGAGTTAAAAAATCTAAACGGCGACCAACGGGTTCTTTGCGTTTGAAAACGCTGATCATCTCGGTGATATGTGAATTTAAGCGGTCAAGTTCCTCTTCAATATCAACACGTTGTGAGTGAATTACGATTTCCTGTTCTAAACGCCCATTATCAAATTCAAGCTTAAGATCATTAATCTTATTTAGCAGCTTATCTTTAAGTTTTTGAGCCGTGTCTGGACGCTGCAGCTTGGCTTGCTTAACAAGTTTATCCATTAAATCTAAGCGCGTTAAAATCATTGTTTGAATGCGCGAGCCTTCTGCTTGGCGATTAAGAATCAAGTCATCAACAACTTTTGTAAAAGCATCTAATACATCAGCTTTAAGCGCTTCTTGATCAAGCTCTTGGCTTGTAATAACATTCGGAAAGCGCATTAACTCACTCGCACTTAAACTGCGATCTGATCCCAATAAATTAGATGCCTTGGCGTGAATTTCAATCAGTTGCTGTGCAAGAGTGCTATTAAAACTTATATTACTGCTAGTTTCTGTTGCGCGTGCGAAGCGTAATTGGATTTCAACTTTGCCGCGACTTAGCTTTTTAGTTAAAATCTCGCGAAATTGCGGCTCAAAACTACGAAAATCATCCGCTAAGCGAAAGTAAGTTTCTAAATAGCGCTGATTAATGGAGCGTAACTCTATGGTTATTGATCCAAAGGAAGTTAGCGATTCCTCACGTGCGTATCCTGTCATTGAGCTGATCATACTATCTCTTTTATATATGCTTTAAAAATTGGCGCGTATTATACCATAAATCTTGAAGCTTGAAGCTTAAAAAAAGAAAATAATATTAGCTATTTGAGTGAATATAATAAATTCTAATGGGCACATCTATTAATAGCAATTTTCAATATAGTGGTCTAATTAAATTAATGACTTACATGATTACTTTACTATAAAAACTTAATAAATAGATGTGCCCTAATATTTAAATT
>BHEQ01000206.1 GCA_003864535.1 Gammaproteobacteria bacterium | reverse complement strand
ATTGGGCTTGAGCACTAAAAAAAGCCTCTATAACCCATAATGAGTTATAGAGGCTAATTAGCAGATAGATACTAAATACGTTTATACAAATGAACGCGATGTGGTATTCCTAGTTCGCTGCTTACTAGCTTACACTTAAGCATAAAGCTCTGTTCGTTTGTAGTGCCTATAGGACATGGTAGTAAATCAAGGTCTTCAGGATGCTTATAGGGACCAATCGGACTAGATATTGCTTGAATAAGCTCTCGGTCAACATCACTGCCTGATAGCGAAAGCCCATCTGGATCTCTTCCTGGAGACATACCTTCATAAACAAGCACAATCTCATTTACAACCATATTCTCACGAATGACACCTGCCATATTATCCTCGCCATTAACCAGTGCTTCAAGATGAGTATCATCTTTAGATAACTTTCCGCCTGTTCTTGCGTTTAATTGCATAATCCAACTTGTAGGACCGACTACTGGCCTAAAACATAAGGCACCTTCTTCCATTATTTCCGCATCATAAAAAGCATTAGTTGTAAAAAGAACAGTTCCCGAAACAATTTTTGGTGATGAGACAATAGATTCACCTTGATCACCGGTAAAATTAATAAACCAGCCTTTTTTATTTGGACTAATACGATTATTACTGACATCTCGTTCGGTTGTTTTATTATTAAATGGGCTTAAAGTTTGCTCAACAAGATCATCTTTTTTAATTGCAATTGTTGATTGGAAGTCTTCAAAAATTCCATAAATTGATTGCTCCTTTGGGTCGGTAAAATCATTGTCATATATATAACGCCCTGTACCAAAGATAACCACATTTTTACCACCAGCACGAGATAACGCAGGTGCGGTAGTTATGGGTTTATTCGGATCCCCTTCAAACAATAACGTAACCGACCAGTCGTCAATGCTGTTTCCCATGAAGTTAAAACGATAGATATTACCATTAGAGTCCCCAGCATATGCGACATCTTCAATACCATCAAAATCTAAATCATAAAAAGCAGGTGTGGATAAACTGACATTTTTACCTGCTTCAATTGGATAAGTAATACTTTTTAAAAGTTTTCCTCTAGAATTTGTTACATCTTCATTTTTACCAATAGCAACATTAACTCCTAAAGCATCGTAAATATACAAAGTAGGTCCAAGATCAGTACTGTGATAACCTGTGGCAACAGCGGCGACATAACGCACATCCTCACTTGCTTTTGGAATTAAATTTAAGCGATGCAATGCTAAACGTCCAATACTTGGGTTACCAATGGTATACCCCATTTTTTGGCTTCCTTGATAAGCATATCCAAATTTATTAGAACTTGTATCCCACAAAGGAACGGTACTTTTCCATTCATTTTTGGGGGCATCTAAACCTGTTGGTTTACCAGTTAATTGATCTTTACCAGTGATGCTTAGCGCATAAGCTGCACGACCACCTTGTCCTAAATTACCGACTAAAAAAGTATGCCCTTTAGATGTGGTGCGAAAAAAAGCACCACCATTAACATAATACTCATGTGGATTATTTATAGATCTACCATATTCAGGATCAGCTCTTTTTACCAGTGTATTTAAAACATTATTTCCACCTTCTTTTTTAGCTAAACCTGGCATATAAGCAAATTCGTAAGAATAGAAATCTTCACTAAAAATCTCCTCTTGACCTGTTACCTTTTCATCATCATTTGGATCGTCATATAGATCGATGAATCCTAAAGATTCATCTAATTCTGGATTAGCTCTATATACTTTAAGCATGCCATCATTAGCCCCTGCAACAAGGTACTCAGGTAAATAAACTTTGGGTTTATTTAGAAGTGTAATTGGATCAATCATATCTTTACCGATCATCATATTTTTACCGATCATCATAAAAGTATTTCCCAAGACATCACCTAAAAAACGCCTTTCACTATCTTGCTCAGAGGTTCTATTGCGAAACCCCGTATCTAAATCACGGATAGAACCTCCAATTAGCCAATTAGCAAAGTTAGCAACCGTTTGCGTGGAATTTAGGTTAAAAGATGCATTAGTTAATTGATTAACATCGCTAGGATTATTTAGATTAAGAAGCCCTTTCTCAGTACTTGCAATTACGGTGGCGGCACCTGCTTTATAATATATGCTTGAGCTATCACGACTGCTGCTATCAAAGACAATCGTTGAACCCCAATAATTTGGATTAGTAATAATTTTGGCTGTTAAGAAATTGCCTTGTTCATCCCTTACTGAAGAAATAGCTGGAATTGAGGGCGTATATAAATCTGTTTGACGCATATCTCCTATAAACTCCTCCAAAAAGGTGAGGATATCACTAGAACCTGTTGCGGTAACAGAACGTCCGCCCCCAGCTTCACCAAATCTTTTAAATTTTGTTGCATTTGTACCTATACCTATTCCATATGATTTAATATTTTGTTTTGGAAAGTCTTTACCATTAAATGGTTTCCCTTCAGCATCATTACCGTCTGGTCTTGCATCATCAAAAGAATACCTCTTTGCGGCAGCAAGATTATAGGTATTAGTCATTGTATTACCATCTGTTAGCACAATTACAAAAGATTGTTGGCAACGATATTCAATGCTGTCTCTCATATACTCCATCATATTGGGATATACATATTGCATAACAGATGTTTGCGCTGTCATTTCTTCTATTTGCTTGATAAAATTATCTTTATCTTTTTTTGTATAAGGTACTAACAATTGCTTGCCATAAGTACCATACATTAAAGTATCACTCATACTAGGCTTTATTCCTTGATATCTGGGTAGATACTCTTCAGAACCTGAAAAGTTTAAGGGCGAGCCTAGTTTACCAGCAGTGCCACGAACTAATCTCATAACAGGTTTTGATGCAGTACCGCCCCATTCATTTGTATTATGTTTTACTGTAACTTCAGTGTAACCGCTATCTCCTGTGGCACCAGTAGGTGCAGCTCGAGTATGCCAATGCTTATCGCGATAAGTGTCTTTAATAACTGCAAGTGACCAGTTAAACTCAGAATAATATTTATCAATAATTGCCATAGTTGCATCTTTCACAATATCCATTCTACGTGGGTACTTCTTATATGGAGTAACTCCAACAGCTGCTTTAGTAAGACGACTATTCATTGTTATAGAATTATCAATAACAAAACCAATATTAGTCGTAGTCTTATTGACATAAATTTGCATGCCTGGTGGTGTTGCGGGGAAAGGAGAGTCTTGGGATAAGGCTGTGGAAGACAGCCCAAAAATAATGAAAATAATAATATTTCTCAAAGTGTTTTTATTATATAAATACATAACATATCTCCTGTAACAGCGTGATTAATAATACAAGTCTTTATCTAAAAATATTTATTTAGACCAAAGATTCTAAAAATAGTTTGTATTTTAATGTAATTTTATAAGGTTAAAAGTAAAATTTTGATAAATTTATTACATATCGTCTGTCCAGAAACTCCATTTTTTAGAAAAACAAGAGGTAACTACTCACCACAGGGCTGTCGCATTAAAACCCCTTGTATTATGTAGTGTCTGTTCGGAAACTCTGCAAGCAGCCAATAATGATACGATGCATCTAAAATATAGCCAGAGTAGCAATAGGGCACATCTATTT
>BHEQ01000205.1 GCA_003864535.1 Gammaproteobacteria bacterium | reverse complement strand
ATGTAACAACTTTACCACTAAAAAATGTAAGCTGGTTTATTGCATTTTCAATTATTTGCGGTTTGGTATAAATATGCTCAGCGCAAACACAAATTTGATCAGAGCCAATTACCCACGCAGATGGATGATCTTTAGCGATAGCTTGCGCTTTTTGCTCACTTAAGCGCACGACTAAATCTAAATAAGATTCATCGGGATATCCTCTTTCGTCAATATTTGCCGCGATACTTGTAAACGGCACTAAAAGGCGTGTAAGTAAAGCCCTGCGTATCGGTGATTTTGAGGCTAAAATAAGCTCCATATTTACTTAAGATCTTGCTTAGGTTCTATTTTTTCTGACACTTGTTCGCTACCTTTAGCTGAATTCACATTTTTATGTTCATCTAAAATAGTACGCAAATCAGCTGCTGGAACATAGCCTGCGATTAAATATCCATCTTCTAAAATGATTGCAGGAGTACCATTTACGCCCATCTCCATGCCTAATCTAAATTGCGCCTCTACTGGTGTTTTGCAATTACCCGCTGGGATATCTTTACCATTTTTCGCATCTGTCATTGCTGTATGCCGATCTTTTGAGCACCAAACAGCATCATATTTTCTAGATGAGATAGTATTAGGTCCTGAACGCGGAAAAGCCAAATAGCGCACTTCAATGTTTTTATCTAAATAACTTTGCATTTCATGATGCAATTTACGGCAATAGCCACAATCTATATCTGTATAAACATAAATAATGTCTTTAGTTTTAGTTGGTTTGTAGATGATCATTTCGCTAACAGGAATAGTTTGAATAAGATTCTTACGCACTGTATTTAAACGCTGCTCACTAATATTATCTCCTGTTTCTAAATTAACCATAGTTCCTTGAATCGCATACTTACCATCCTCACTTAAGTAGATAATTTGCCCTTTGACGCTAGTTTCATAGATCCCCGCTACAGGAGTTGCAGTTGGAGTTTCTATTTTATCGCCACCAATTGCATCAGAGAGATATTTAGTTGGAGGCAAAGCAAAACTTAAGCCTGTAAAACACAAAAGCGCACTTAGAGTAAATAGTTTTTTCATATAATTTATTCCATAATATATTGAAGATGTTAAAGATAATATTGAAGATATCTTATAAAAATAAGCTGCTTATATTTATAAGAGGCTTATATAAATTGAGTTTTTTAAGGTTTCTGATTTTGTTAAAAACGCAATTTATTTTGAGAAATAATTTTGAATAATTTATTTTAAAAAATAGCTCATAAGTTTAAAGCATAATTTAAATATTAGCTTAAGTCTATTTTTAAGACTACTCATAATAAATGCCTAAAATCACGCAAACTAAAGCATTTAAGCGTTGTTTCGTCCTCTGATTCCAGTTCTATTAAATTTTTCCCCATCAGCATCACTTGAAAGCGCTCCCCCATCTCAGCTGGCAATACAAGCTGTTGAATTTTCTGGGCAATACGCACCCAAGCACTAGGGCTACTTTGTTGATGTAAACTGACAAGTAAAGCTTCAAGCCCAGCTCCATATAAAAAAAGAGCTTGATTGGTATAGCCTAAAACAGATAAACCTGCGCTCAGTCCAGCCTCTCCAAGCGCAGTAAAATCCACATTGGCAGTTAAATCTTGCAATCCAATATATTCAAAAAAAGCTTCATGCGCATGATGCTGATAATGGGCAATTAAGGTGCCGCCTGTACGCAGTGGATGATAATATTCTTTTTGAGTATAGCCATAATCAATCAGAAGTAATGCGCCTTTGCTAAGATTTTCGGTAATAGTATTAATAAAAGGACTTAGCTGTGGACAAAATTCTGATTGATAATTATCTGGAAGTTCAATATTTTTATCTTTTAAATTTGCAATAAAATCAAGCAAGTTTTGATAATCTAGATCATGTATATTTTTATTTAAAACACGTTTATTCCAAATAAATTGATCATATTTATCTAAAGCAATATCTAAATAATATGGGATTTGATCCAAAATAGTAAAACGCGCAACACTTAATGCATCAATAATTTCATTGCCGATTATAATCGCTTCAAATGGGTGTTTAAGTGGGCTATCTAACCAAATTATATTCTTAAAATAATCAGGGTGACGCAGCTTTAATAGTTGTTGCTGCCGCTCTCTAAGCGTGCCTGAACGCTCTAAAATATAATAATGAACAGGGAGCATCTCAAGGCTTAACTTGCTTTTTAGATAATCTAAAATATCAGCACACATAATTCCTGTGCCTGCACCAATTTCCATGATATTAAAATCAGCTAAGTGCTCTGAAATTTCTAAGATTTGATTCGCAATACACTGGGAAAACAAAGGAGATAATTCAGGAGCGGTAATAAAATCACCAGCTTGACCAAATTTTCTAAGATCATTGCTGTAATAGCCAAGATTCGGCATATATAAGCAAGCATCAAAATATTCAGCAAAAGAGATAGTTTCTGTTTTACTTGATTTAATCCGCATTTTTATTTGCATAGCAAGCATAGCTGAAAGTGCGCGCGCATCTTCGTTAGGTTCAGGCAGGTCCGCAATTGGTCTCATAACTAGTATCCGTTCTTATGGGGACTTAGAAAAATTAAGGCGTAACTGTTCCTGTACCATTATTTTTGCGTTCAACGCGTACTTTTTGCCCAATATAAAAATCGCTTGATTCAGAGGTTTTAATAGAGCTTGTGCGCCCATCGCTAATTTCAACGCCTATCTCTGTATAGCCTTTATCAAGCTCTAAAATACTAGTGACAACAGCCTTGCCTGTAAATGCACCAATACTATGCGCGGATTTATTCTCACTATTAGCGTTATTAGCGTTTGTTGAACACGAGCTTAGAATAAAAATTAATGATAAAAAGATTATTTTAAAGAAATTAATACTGTGCATGATGAGCTCGATTATTTGGTTTGAATGATGATGATGATTATGATTATGATAATTATACTAATACTTATAGGCATGTCTATTAGTAAGGATTCTTAAGTAAGGGCACTCAAAATAGCTGTTTAATTAAGTTAATAAATTACGTGGCTACTTTACGCGCTATAAAAACTAAAATAATAGATATACCCTTAAACTTTATACTTAAATAGTATACATATAATCATCTATTTTAACAGGTAGTACCTGAGCCAAAGAGCGCGTTAATTGTGCAATTTCTGTACTTAATTCTTTAATATCCTTATCCGCATCAATCAAACTAACCAAAGCTGAGCCGACAACTACTCCATCAGCAAATGCGCCAATAGTTGCAACTTGAGCTTGTGTTTTTATCCCAAAACCCACACAAATTGGCAAGGTTGTTTTAGTCCGAATTAATTCAATTTTTTGTTCAATCTCAGCAATATTAGGCGTTTTAGTACCTGTAACCCCCGTAACTGACACATAATAGACAAATCCTGAAGCATCTTTTAGGAGCTTATCTAAACGCGATCCGACAGTTGTTGGTGTTAATAATCTAATAAAATCAATTCCATGTTTTTTAGCAGGAATGCATAACTCATCATCATGTTCTGGCGGCAAATCAACGACAATTAAGCCATCAACTCCAGCAGCGAGCGCATCTTGTATAAATTTTTCGACTCCATAAATATAAATTGGATTGTAATATCCCATTAAAACTA
>BHEQ01000204.1 GCA_003864535.1 Gammaproteobacteria bacterium | reverse complement strand
ACATATTGATGAGAATGCAGATCCTCAAGGAAAATCAGGATTACTCGTCGCGCATCATCAATCTGATCAAGCAGAAACCTTAATATTTAGATTAATCCGCGGTGCTGGAGTTAAAGGGCTTGGCGCCATGAAGTTAACGCAAAGCTTAAGTTTTAAAGCTCCTCTTGCAGAGGATCAAGTACGTGCGCTAGATAATATAACTAAGATTAATCCTACTGAGACGCAAACACAGCCAAAGAGCTGTTACCTGATTAATATCTTACGCCCTTTTTTAAATATCTCAAAAACCCAATTGATTGAAACTGCAACACAATATGAGATTAAATGGATGGAAGATCATTCAAATCAAAATCTAGTTTATGCACGCAATCAAATTCGCAATGCTATTTTACCGGCTATGTCCCAATATTTTCCGCATTATGAGAAAGGGATTGCTAAATCCGCACAGTATTTGCAAGAAGCACAAAGTTTATTAAACGAGATCGCCGAAGAAGATGGCGCATTAGCTATTTTTGAGGGCGGTTTAATCTTAGCAAATATAAAAAACTTATCGGTTTTACGCCAAAATAATTTGCTCAGATTTTGGTTAAATACTTTTCAAATCTCATTCAATGAAACACAATTGCTTGAATTTAAAAAAGTATTTATGCGCCCAAAACAAGCGCCGCCACAAGCATGTTTTAACATAGCGCAGCAACAAATTAGATTCCATAAAGGTGCCTTAACCGTAATTGCTCAGCCACAAGAATTTAAACATATTAATCTATGGATAAATACCGTCGTTCCCGTAGCTGATCTAATTAAGGCAAATATTATAGATTTTGAATATTGTGAAGATGCTCCCCCGCTAAGTTGGTGGCTTGAGCAGAAGCTTAAGTTGCAAATTAGGCGCGGTGGTGAGCGTTTTAGCCCAATATTTAGAGATAAAAGCCAGCTGCTAAAAAAGATACTCCAAGAGCTTAACCTACCCCATTGGCAGCGTGAACAAATTTATTATTTAGAAGATTTATCCGCACAGATTATTTGGGTGTCTTACGTTGGAATATCCAAATCTATTTTAGATAAACAGCATAAAAAAGGAGTGATGCCGCGTTGCTTGTTGAGTGAATAGCCTTTACGCCTTTTTATGTGCAATGCATCCTTTGATATAAGTTGTTTTTTGTCCGTAAGGCAAAAATATCAGGACAAGCAGAGTGCTAGCTATACAAGCCAAGATAACGCTTATGGTTATTTGACCAATCATTAGCCAAGAGATAGGCACAATATCCCAAATGCTAATAATAGCAACTGATGCTGTTAAGAGTAAAATTGCAGCTAGAAAAAGTGTGAATAAAATTCTCAGCATGGTTATATCCTTATTGACTATATTTTTATGAATTGTATATTAATTAATTAGATCCTTGATAAAATTTCTTTTTTCTTAGCGTCGAATTCTTCTTGGGTCAAAATTTGCTCATCAAGCAGTGACTTTAGTTTTTTCAACTGTTCAATATGATTATCTATACTTACCACAACAGGCGCAGTTGTAGTCTCTTTAGGCTGCATATTCTTATCACTGATTGACTTGGCAAGTTCTAATCCTGCGCCAATTTGCAAACCTGCACCAGCTAATCCACCCTCATTTTTTGCAGCATCTCGTAACGCCCGCAATTTTTCTAGTTCAACATAATCTAAGCCGACCTCGCTTGCAGATTTTGCTTCTGCGGTCATATCCGCAATCTTATTGATTCGATTTTGAGTCTCTTCATTAAATGAGGTTGCTTCAATACGAAAGTCAGTTAAGACTAAACCTAAATCATAAAAAAGTTGATTTAGGCGCTCTTTTAATTGTAGGGATAAATCAGATAATCTTGCATCAATTTGTTGATAAGAATAACCTGATTGAGCCAGTGATGAGGAGATTTCAGGTGTGATTCTGGTGGAGAGTAATTGTTGCATATCACGCTGAGTATATGATTTTTTACTGCCGACAATATTTTCAAAGAACGCTTTTGCTTGATCTATTTTTAATGAATATGATCCATAAGCCCCTAGTTCAATAGGAAAATTATAGACAGAGTCTACGTATTTAATCGGTGTTGATGTTCCCCATTTTTGACTTACTATTTCAGCTTTACGGAAGAAATAGATGTGCATTTTATGTTCACTTTCAAAAGATTGGCGTATCTTTAAAAGATTAGTAATGAATGGATGGTTATCAGTTTCGAGTAGGTAAATTCCTTGCTCAACTAAAACATCTTGAATTTTGCCTTCATATACCAAAATAACCCCCTGACCTGGATTAAGAATTAGCTTACTCGCATTCTTAATTTCACTAGTAGGTGTCTCTATCTGATAAAACAGGTCATCGTGATTTTGACTAGTCCACTCAATAACAGAGCTAAGTTGTTTTTTAAATAAACGTTTAAATACCATTGGTTACTCACTTTTCAAGATTATTTTTAGTTATTTAGGATTTTCTAGTGTTATTCTTTTGCTGATTTTGCCATCTGCATCAATGATTACAAAGTTATTATTATCTATTTTAGCTAAGAAGCCATTTTGATAACGATAGAACGACTTAACCCACCCTATAGCTTTGAGCTCGTCATAAGGAATAGTCCAAAGAACGTCACCATTCTCAATATTTATTTTTTGTAAATTAAACACAGCACTTGGAGATGCACTAAGCTTGGTTATAATAATTAAGTGCTCTTGATCATAAAACATGATCCCAGGTGAAAAATAAAGTCTTCCAGACGCTAAGGTTTTATGCGCGACGATGCGATAAAGATCATTATAAGCTATTACTCTGATCACAGTTGTAGGATCGACATATTGACTGCTAACCTCATCATAGCCCTCATACCAACCTATTGAAGAATTCCCTCTTCTTGGACCACCATAATTGGTTTTATAGGTTACTTGTACCAGTTCAGCTGGATTTCCTTTCCCTATTTGATTAGATCCTGGACTAACGAAACCATAACCATATGACTCACTTTTAGTATTTAATAAGCTACTCAGATAGCTATATGCGGAGTAAAGCTCATCTTTAGAATTGTATATTTTATCAACTATTGGGTAATAAAAGATTTGTTTGCCATCATTAGTAAGCAATTTAAAGCCACTGCCGTAACCAGAATCGACAAAGTCAACAGTGGCAAGACCTGATTGCAATTCTATTTGTTCCGAAAAGAGCTTAGTGGTAATATCTTCAAATGTCTGAAGGATACGATCAAATTGGAAAACTTCGGCTTGGTTAAGAATAATATAAAATGTACCATCATCAAATGTCCTTGATTGAGCTTTAATTCTTTTAAAGGTATCATAGGCAGTATTACTCATGGAATTTAAGGGCATGGTTTTAATTATTTCACCGGTGAGTAAATTTTGGAAGCTAATTATATAGTTATCCCGCGAATCCTGATCTCTACGGCTATATGATCCACCGCCATAAGAGCGATAAATCAGGCTAAATATTGTTACATCTTCACCATTTTCAGCAATAAAAGTGCGTGATACTTCAACTTTGTCCTCATAGCGATCTTTTAGAGGTATATTTGGTGGGGCGGTAGTGGTGCTCTTTTGGGCAACAAAGGCAGGTTTAGCAGGATTATTTCCTTTATTTAGCGTAAACATCATAAC
>BHEQ01000203.1 GCA_003864535.1 Gammaproteobacteria bacterium | reverse complement strand
CAACTCTATCAATTAATACAGCTTGGCTCAAAACTCTGATATTGATAGCGTGCTTGCCTATGTCTCGCTTTAATAATAAGCTAAGGAAAGAAATATCGCTTTCTCTTTCCTTAATTATATACTAAGGAAAGAAAAAGGCGTTTTCTTTTCCTTAAAGCTTGCTTAAGGTAAGATAAAACGCTTTTAACAATCACCCCGAAGCTTGGGAGGAGTGGTTTCTTTAGCCCATTAAAAAAGCATACTCAAATTAATCTGAGTATGCTTTTTAGGATTTTATCTAATGTATTATTTAATAATTTAACTTAATAACTTAGCTATAAAGTTTATATATAAAATTTATAGCTAAAAATATGTTTATACAAGTTCATTGTTTGATTTAAAAAATCTTACATTATATTTTCTGCCATCTTCACGTTCTAGCGTTTTGATCCCAACTTTATCACCTTTTTGCGTCTTAGGATTAAGCAGCATGATGTTAGAAATATGGATAGGCGCTTCAATTTGAGAAATGCCACCTGCTATTTCACGTTGTGGATTTGGCTTAACGTGTTTTGTAACTTTATTGATACCTGCAACAATTATACGGCTATCATTACGGATGGTTGTTACTATCCCTGTTTGCCCTTTATTGCGCCCTGTAATAACAATTACGCTATCACCTTTACGAATTTTTTTCATATTAATTTACCTTAAATTACTTCAGGAGCTAAAGAAATAATCTTCATAAAACGCTCACCACGTAGTTC
The DNA here is from genome assembly GCA_003864535.1 of Gammaproteobacteria bacterium. GTDB lineage: Bacteria > Pseudomonadota > Gammaproteobacteria > Cardiobacteriales > Wohlfahrtiimonadaceae > BHEQ01. Next base: position 2,921 of record BHEQ01000203.1, on the reverse strand, counting down.
ACGTGTTACTGGTCCAAAAATACGCGTACCAATTGGCTCTAACTTGTTGTTTAATAAAACAGCAGCATTACCATCAAAACGGATTAATGAACCATCATCACGACGCACACCCTTACGAGTACGCACAACAACGGCATTATAAACTTCACCTTTTTTTGCTTTACCACGAGGGATCGCATCTTTAACGGAGACTTTGATAATATCACCAACTCCAGCATAACGACGATGTGAACCACCAAGAACCTTGATACACATAATACGTTTAGCGCCTGAATTGTCAGCGACATCTAAAACTGATTGCATTTGAATCATAACTTATCCTCAGCTTGTAGCTTGGTTCACGATATTAACAAGAACCCATGATTTGGTTTTTGATAAGGGACGTGATTGCTTAATCACTACGGTATCGCCAATTTTGCACTGATTAGTCTCATCATGTGCATGAAACTTAGTTGAGCGACGAATATATTTTCCATACATAGGGTGCTTAATTAAGCGCTCTACATACACGGTAATGGTTTTATCCATTTTATCTGAAACTACACGCCCAGTAACGGTGCGCTCAGTTTTTTTAGCATCTTCAGTCATTACTCACCTGCCTTTTGCGTTAAAATCGTATTAATTCTTGCGATATTTTTACGGATTTCATTAAATAAATGTGGCTTAGACATTTGACCTGTTGCTTTTTGCATACGTAAATTAAATTGCGAACGGCGCAATTCTAAACGTTCTGCTTTAAGCTCATCAACACTTTTACCAAGTAAAGGTGCTATTTTTGATGGGCGTTTAGTAGCTGGATTTGATTCTTTCATAATTAACTCACTACAAAATAGTACGCACAGTAAATACCGTTTGCACTGGTAATTTAGCTGCAGCTAGACGGAACGCTTCACGAGCTGTTTCTTCCGAAACACCTTCAATTTCATAAAGCACGCGACCTGGTTGAACTTTAGCAACCCAATATTCAACGCTTCCTTTACCTTTACCCATACGAACTTCTAAAGGTTTTTTGGTAATTGGCACATCAGGAAAGATGCGGATATAGATTTTACCACCACGGCGAACAAAACGGTTAATAGCACGACGCGCGGATTCGATTTGGCGTGCAGTAATACGCGCACGCCCAACACATTTTAAACCATATTCTCCGAAGCTTACTTTATTACCGCTGCTTGCATTACCGCGATTACGGCCTTTACGCATTTTGCGAAATTTTGTACGTTTAGGTTGTAACATAATTATTCACCTCTACCCTTGCCGCGTGTTGGCGCTTTTTCAACTTTAAGCTCATCTAGGCTGAATATTTCGCCTTTAAAGATCCAAACCTTAATGCCAATAATGCCATAGGTTGTTAGAGCCTCTGCCGTTGCATAGTCAATATTTGCGCGTAATGTATGTAGAGGAACACGTCCCTCACGATACCATTCAGCTCGTGCAATCTCAGCTCCATTTAAACGTCCAGATACATTGACTTTAATGCCGCCTGCGCCTAAACGCATCGCACTTGTCACTGCTCTTTTCATGGCACGCCGAAACATAATCCGACGTTCTAATTGCTGGGCAATGCCCTCTGCAACTAGTCTAGCATCAAGCTCAGGTTTTTTGATCTCTTCAATGGCGACGTGCACTGGGCAGTCCATCATTTTAGAAAGCTCTTTGCGTAAAACCTCAATATCTTCACCTTTCTTGCCAATCACAATCCCAGGACGCGCACTATAAATAGTGACTTGTGCTGATTTTGCTGGACGCGTAATGTGAATTTTAGAAATTGACGCATTAGCTAATTTCTTACGTAGATATTCACGGACTTGATAGTCAGAAATTAATAAACTTGCAAACTGCTTAGATTCAGCAAACCAGCGTGAGTTCCAATCTGTGGATATACCGAGACGTATGCCGGTAGGATGTACTTTTTGACCCATTAGATTTCTCCTACTTTTCTGCAACAGTCACAGTGATGTGGCTGCTACGCTTAGTGATACGATTCCCGCGACCTTTAGCACGTGCATGCATGCGCTTAAGTACAGGGGCTTCATCAACCATGATTGTTTTAACCGTGAGGCTATCAATATCAAGTCCATCATTATTTTCAGCATTTGCAATCGCTGAAGATAATAATTTTTTGATAAGGCCTGCGGCTTTTTTATCACTAAACGTTAATAAAGAAACGGCGCGCCCGACAGGAAGTCCGCGCACTTGATCTGCAACCAATCTCGCTTTTTGCGGAGATATTCGTGCATTACGTAAAACTGCTCTAGTTTCCATAAAACTCTCCTATTAGCGAGATTTCTTATCCGCGATATGACCGCGATAAGTACGAGTTGCTGCAAATTCACCTAATTTGTGACCGACCATATTATCGGATATCAAAACAGGTACATGTGCTTTGCCATTATGAATAGCTATAGTTAAGCCGATCATTTCTGGGAGGATCATCGAACGGCGCGACCAAGTTTTAATTGGCTTGCGATTATTCGTTTTTACCGCTTCTTCAACCTTCTTCATAAGATGATGATCGATAAAAGGGCCTTTTTTAATTGAACGTGGCATATTAACCTACCTTATTTCTTATCGCGACGACGTATGATCATTTTATCAGTACGTTTGTTTGAACGTGTTTTGTATCCTTTAGTTGGGATACCCCATGGTGTAACTGGTTGGCGTCCAGGACCTGTACGACCTTCACCACCACCATGTGGATGATCCACTGGATTCATACACGAACCACGTACTGTCGGACGAATACCTAACCAGCGCTTAGCACCTGCTTTGCCTAAAGAACGATGCATATGATCGCCATTAGATACAGAGCCTAAAGTAGCTTTACAATCACTGAAAACCTTACGCATTTCACCTGAACGTAAGCGTAATGTTGCAAATTGACCTTCCCGTGCAACTAATTGAACAGAACTCCCAGCAGA
>BHEQ01000202.1 GCA_003864535.1 Gammaproteobacteria bacterium | reverse complement strand
AACATCATACGCAGCACATTTTTTTGCCAGTGCCTCATATTCTAGTTTTGATAAAGTTATGGTATTAATTTTCATTGAATCCTGACCGATTTTAAATTATGCGTAACTAAAAAAACAATAACCTATTCGCGAAATAAATAAAAGTTAAATTTTTAGATTGCCGTTAATTTTATGAAATATTTTTTTCTTGAGCAGAAAATAGTGGCTGCTGAGTAGTTACAAATCTTTTTGGTTTATGCTGCCAAAAACAGTTCCTTCGCCTTCAAATACTTCAAAGTGTTTTGCTAAATTATTCATTGTATAAAAAGTAAATGATACGCTTTTTGATTTATGCCTTGCAGCCGCTAGACCGCGACCAATAATGCAATCTTCTGCGGCTATATTGATACTTCCAACAGGAGCTCTAACACTGATCAATGTATCATTTTTATAGGCTATTCTTTTAGGATCAGTACAGTAAATTCGATTAGATGGGAATCTAAATCCAAAATCAGTCTTGCCTTGAAAAAAAGGCATACCTTCTCCAGCTTCATTATATGCTGATCCTGGCGGTGATTGCCCCATGGTTATATTAAACTCTTTACCTACATTTGAAACCGCCCACCCTTTCGGAATCCAGCCCAATTCGCTTTCTTCAAACTCGCTTGGGAAAGAGGCGCGGATATTTTCAGGAAGTGGTTTAAAGTTATCTTGTTTGCGGACGCTTTCGCGCAATGTTGCACGCCATTGCAAGGCTTCAGGAATAGGATTGCCTGCGTCTAAAGCGTTATCAATCACGGGATCAAAATCCACAAACCACGATTTAAACAGAGCCTGCGCCATTTGTTCTAGCGTTTGGTTGATTTGGCGGTTGAGGGTTATTTTATCGTCAATTGAGGATAAAATATTTGATATGGCGATTCTTATAGACTCAGGTGGATTAGGTATATTTAAATTTTTAATATTTTTTAGGCTGATCGTTTTCTGTACAGCACCAACAACCATTTCCTCTATTTGCAGTTTTATTTGAGGAGATATTAAAGCGTAATATAAAAAGCGGTCTTTATTATTCGGTATTATTAATGCAGTGTTTTGTCCTAAACAAAATTTATTGAGGGAAGATGCATAAGAAACATTACCGTAACTACCTACCCTAGAAATGACTAAATCACCAATTTCAGGGTCTCTACCTTTTGAAAAATCAGCATAAATATCTGTTGATACTTTTTTTGTATACTCTAACTCCAGCCTTCCACCATTAACATCTACAACCCTAACCATAGGAAAACCTTGGTTTGAGTATTCTGGTGTTTTATGTCTAGAATCAATCACTTCTGATATATCATCAAGCCGCACTAATTTCCAATTTTCCACCAATCCATCAATCTTCTGCTGCACTACAACTTTATCCTGCGCGATAATTTCACGAAACGATGCGCTTGTGCTTGCCCAATCGATCACATCGACGCGCCATGGCAGGTCTGATTCTGATAAATCATCGCTTACGGATGCGAGGATTTCTAAAGAGAGTGGGGTAGTGGTGATCACCGCTAAATCCAAATCAGAATATTCCTGCGCCGTCCATTTGGCGCGTGAGCCAAACGCCCAGACCTCGTATTTGGCTAAGTGTTTTTGTAAAATATCGTGCACAATCTGCCAATGATCAGCGCGACAGTCAATTTTTGGCAGATCAGACATTACGTTCCTCTAATTTTATCTGGAGTTTACTCATATTGATACCTACACCATTGCGCTGTTTTGCCATCGTTAGAGCAGTCAGAACTCATTTTATCCAGATAAAAACGCGGTTGTTTGGGCATATTTTCCCACAATACTTTCAGATCAGAAGGTTTAGTCTCTTCAAAGTCATTTATGCCTGTGCTTGTTTTTTTTCGACCAGTCAAATAATTAATACTCACGTCTGTGTTATCACCAATATTGCGCGAAGATGACGAAGTATCCAAGCCAATAAGCTGGAATCGACGCTGTATCGGCTCATAACGAAAAGTAAATGTTTCATGGCTCACACCCCAGCCGCCACAACTCGCCCAATAATTTAGCTCAATTTTAAATAAACCTCGCGATATCTTCAGATTTTTGAAACCAAAAGGATCTTCAAGACAATAACTTTCAGGATCATTTTCTCTAGGGAGAAAGCCTTTTATTCTTGCCACCCTTTTATAACCATCAGCTGTTTTAAATAATACAAGGATATTACGGGGATTAAAGTTTAAAACAGGTGCGCTCAAGCTATCATTTTCTTGCCGCTTAGCCGCATTATTTTCTTCTATAACTAAAATAACATCGCTTTTCCCATCTTTATTTAAATCTCCCTCACTGCTGTGGATTAATTTCCAACCAGAAGGTATCCAAGCTTTCCATTTTGAGGAATCTATATTTTTAGCCGAGACAATACTGCTGATAAAATACAGCATCAAACAAATATATTTCATATATCTACCCTTGCGTGCTTCTAATTTTTAAATTTTGTTTGATCAATCATGATTTGTTTTCCTGTTGTTAACTACATATAAAAGTTGATTTTGTGCTTGTGTAAAATATCGTGCACAATCTGCCAATGATCAGCGCGACAATCAATTTTTGGCAGATCAGACATTACGTTCCTCTAATTTTTTTAATAAGTTTCTGGCATCACTTATGAATGCTAGCGTACCTTGATAAACCTGCTGAGCCTTAGCATGATCATACGTGTGCGAGGTCATATTTCGCATTTTGCGATAGGTAAACCACGCCTCAACGTTAGCAATTAAGCCCTTTTCTGCCGCCATCCGTAAAATATTGCGAAAATCGGTTTCATCGACTTCGCTTGGGCTTGCGGATTCTAAGTTTAGCTGTCGTTTAATCATTTTAATGCTAATTTCATACACAAATTCAAAATTTTGAATCACTCCTGCAATCAGCGTATTTTGCACAGCACTGTTTTGAGCATTAAACCAGCTACTGTTACCAACTACTGTTAGAGCATCTTCTAATGAGCTTATTACATTTTGCAAAGCCTCTAAATTTAATGTGTCATTATGCATGGTCTTTCTCCTATCGCTAAAATCATAGACAAAAAGTAATCTTTAATGCGGTACTGCTTGCCATCTTGGGCAGTTGTTCGGAAATTCAGAACAACTGAATCAACCTCTGTTGCTGTTTGCATCTTATTATTTACTCCTCATAACCCAATGCCGCTAAGTTTTTGCGAATCGCCTGATCCAATTTGGCAGCTTGGCTCATTTGCGCGTATAAACTTTGGCTTAAATCCTGCATTTTGGTTTCAAAAGCAATGCCATCATCAATCAACTGCGCTGCGCCAACATACCGCCCAGGAGTTAAGACAAAATCATTGGCGGCCATGTCGCTAAGCGTTGCTGATTTACAAAAACCTGCTTGATCTTGATAAGCACTGCCTGAGTTTGGCTGACCGCGCCATGCGTGAAAAGTTTGGGTGATTTTGCGAATATCTTCAGTGGTGAGCTCTTTATTGGTGCGGCTGATCATCGAGCCCATTTCACGCGCATCAATAAATAAAGTTTCACCTTGGCGATCGCGCCTTGTGCTGACCCCATTGAGCGTAACAGCTTGCTTATTTTTGCTTAAAAACCATAAACAAACGGGAATTTGCGTGGTAAAAAATAACTGCCCAGGTAAGGCGATCATGCACTCTACCAGATCATTTTTTATCATTTGTGCGCGAATCTCGCCCTCGCCACTGGTGTTTGAAC
>BHEQ01000201.1 GCA_003864535.1 Gammaproteobacteria bacterium | reverse complement strand
AAACGTGACTCTCAAGTAGTGATATTTTAACTTGATGTTTGTCTGGATGAGCCAGATCGAGCAAGAACTCAAAATTAACATCTGCATTAGGTAAAATTGTGCCCGCCTTTTGCGCCCATTCAATGATCCACAAGGCGTGATCTTGCTCGATCAGACCTAATTCATAGATCTCATCTGGGCTTATTAAACGATATAAATCAGCATGTAAAAAACAATGTTCCAAGGTCTCATACGGTTCAACTAAAGTATAAGTTGGGCTTTTTATTAAACTCGCAACCCCCATACTGCGTAAAAAAAACCGTGCAAAAGCAGTTTTCCCTGCCCCTAAATCACCTGATAAATAAAAACGATACGGCTTAAAATTTACCGCTACCGCAAGTGCTAGTTTTTCCGCGAGCACTTGCGTTGCGCTCTCATCTGGTAACTCAATTATTATTTCATGCATGTTTTTTGGGTCACTTAATTTGTCAATTAGCGGTAATTATCGCGTAAAACACCTTTTAATGCGAGAATAACATCACTGGCGATCATTGAGTGCTCACCACAATTATCCGCGGCAATATCACCAGCTGTCCCATGAAGCCAAACACCAACGCGAGTTGCGCGGCGTAACGATAATCCTTGCACGTACAGCCCTGCGATAATCCCACTTAAAACATCGCCCATTCCAGCTGAGGCCATTCCTGGATTTCCTGTCGTATTAATGCTTATAATATCTTGATCAACAACGATTGATCCTGATCCTTTTAAAACGGCAATAGGAAATTTATCCGCAAGCAAACTTGCAGCTTTTAATCGATCTGATTCAACCGCATTTAAAGATAAACCAAGCAAGCGCGATGCCTCTAAAGGATGTGGCGTAACTACAATATTCTTATTCTCGCGAATAAGAAGGTCAAGCTCTGGACTTTTGGAGATAATATTTAAGCCATCAGCATCAATGATTAAGGTCTTTTGGGAAGATAAGGCTATTTTAAGTAAATCATAACCCCATTCATCCGTTCCAAGCCCACAGCCGATCACAATACAGCTTGCTGCCGCAATCAGTGCATCTAGTTTTTCAGGTTTTCCTATCCCATGAACCATAAGCTCTGGACGGTAAAGCATAGCAACACTTGCATGGGAGCTATGCGTTGCAATACTTACAAGACCAGCTCCAGTACGCAGCGCAGCTTCTCCTGCAAGTAAAACTGAGCCACCCATACCAGGCTGCCCGCCAATAATAAGCACATGTCCATAATCGCCTTTATGCGTACTTATGCGCCGTGGTGCGAGCCATTCTGTAATTAAATTAACATTAAAAAGATAGGCTTTAGGGCGGACACTATCAAAATATTCAGAAGGAAAATGCAAATCAGCTAGGATAACTTCGCCAGCTTTTTCAAGCCCATAACCCGTTAATAAACCTGGCTTCATCGCTAAAAAAGTAACCGTTACATCAGCTTTTACCGCATCAGTATATAACGCCCCAGTATTTGCGTTTAATCCTGTTGGAATATCTAATGATAGAACTTTGGCGTGAGCTCGATTAATCGCCATAATTGCTCCAAGCCAAATTCCGCTTAAAGAGCGATCTATCCCAATTCCCATAATTGCATCAACGATAATATCAGCTTTTTCCAAACAATTAGAAGTGAATGGCTTGATTATAACGTTCATTTCCTTAGCAGATAAATACGCCTCTTTCACCTCATTAATAAGAGTTTGTGGCGTAGTTAAATAATAAATTTCAACATCAAGACCTGCGCTAATACAAAGTCTTGCTAGAAAATAGCCGTTACTTGTATTATCATCATTACCCACAACAATAGCTATATTTTGCGCCTTAGGCCATTTATTGCGCATAACATCAAACGCGCTTTGGGCAGCACGTTGCATTATATTAAATCCTGTTAAATTTGTTTTATCCAAGATAAGTGCGCCAGTATTTATAATGGCATTCACATCATAAAGAGGTGTTAAAAGTTTCATAAGTTTACCAAGATACGACTAATACTCATTAAGCTTAGAAGTTTATTTATATTTTGCTCGGTTAACTTTAATTTTTATGATCTTAGTCATTTATCTGCAAAATTTAATTAGACATTGGTAACGGAGATATTCATTGAGGGTAGGGATAATCCGACCAAATTTGAAATTTGTGAGGTTGAAATCAAACCAATAACCTCGTCTTTCTTGTGATCTGGATTAGATTTAATCACTAAAACATGTTGTGAGCCAATCTTTTTCATTGTTGCAATTAAGCTTCCGATATTTGCCGTTTCAATTGATTGATAATCAAGTGCTTTTAAATTAGTTTTCTCCTGCATAATTTCAGAGACTAAAATATCTGTATGGCGTTTATGCAAGGCTATCGGCTTTTCTCCTAAAATATCATTTGCGGTAATTACCCCAATAAATTGCTCATCATGATTAAAAATAAATAGCAATCTTATCGCCCGCGCAATCATAAGATTATGCGCCTGAGAAATCGTATGATCATTATAAATAGTCACCGCTTTGATATTACGCAAGTCTGTCATGACAGATGTTGCGGGGCTACTTAAAGTCAATCTTGGATTATGATTTTTCTCATTGGTTAATTGGGCATAATGATTTAGTGTAAGTATATTAAGAACAGGGTGCTTATCCATAGTAATTCCTCTATTGTATATTGATTAAAGATAACTAAATTTTGAATCTATATCATACAGAATCATACGCAATCATACATATTATTCTGCTTCTTTATGAAATATTTACGCATAAAGCTTTTATTGCGCCTATTTATACTAAGATCAATGGCTCTTTATCGCCTTAATAAAACTCATTATTTTTTTGGCCAGATTAGGATAATCTTCATCAAAATGATGCCCACCTTTAATTTCCAGCGCTGTCCCGATAAATTCAGGCGCAGTGCAGCCACTTTCGCTGGCCTCTTCTGAGCCATAAATGCATAGAATCTTTTCTTGCGGTATTTTTACTAATTGGGGCATGGAGTCAATCTCTTGAACTGTATTAAACCAGCTCTTAATTTCGATCTCGAAAATAGTCCCTCTAGAAAAAGAAAGTAAAATAACTGCATCAACTTGAGCTTGATCCGCAGCTGCTAAGCCGTTATATAAAAATGGTAAAACATCAGCACCAAAAGAAAAACCTAATAATACAAATCGCTTAACGCCCCATTTTTGACGATAATCTTGCATGATCTGTGCCAGCTCCTGCGTACTTTGCTCAGGACTTTTATAATGCCAATAATACGCAAGCGTATCGATACCTACCGTTGAGTAACCATTTTCTCCCATTTCTTTGGCAATTACTTGATCAATTTCGCGCCAACCACCATCTCCAGAATAAAAAATAACCGCAGTGTCGCGCTGTTGCGATGTATTGGTTGCGGCAAGTTCAATAAGTGCATTTTTGTGGCTATCGTCTTTAAACCAACGGATAAATGCATTTCCCCAAAAAAACCACACAAGCAGGCCAAGCATCAATAAGCTCAGTGCAACAAGTAGGCGCGTTAAGTATTTAATTTTAGGTTTAGGTTTAGTATTCATTTAATCTGCCTTTATTTTGTTTAATTTCTTTTGATAAGCCCTGAGATACCGCCTGCGATCAATACCGCGCTATCTGCCAATGCAATTAGGGGATTAATTCCAGCAGGAACAGCCATATAACGTGGCTCCCAACGAGGTTTGAATTTTTCTTTAAATTTCCTTAAACCCTGAAAATTATAAAGATACTCGCCTTTATA
>BHEQ01000200.1 GCA_003864535.1 Gammaproteobacteria bacterium | reverse complement strand
CATTTGGATTTTCCCCATGCCATTGAAGATGCAAGTTTAAATGTATGGAAATTCAATACATTAGGTGCAGCATTAGTGTTAAATAGAACTCAATTACAACCAAATCAAACTATGGATGAGGTGATTGAAAGCCAACTTTCTGAGCTAAAGAAAGCGATGAAAAGCTTTCATCTTGGGTCTCAAAAATCTATTTTAATAGGCTTGAATAGCTCTTTGGAGGCTAAAGAAATTGAATGCGAATTTATTCAAAATGATCAAAAAGTACGCCAGATTCTTTTAATTTCTCAGTTAAATAATCAATTACTTGTATTAAATTACTCTCAAATGCGTGCTTTTAACAAAATAGATTTAGATCATTGGCAGCATATTAAAAATAATCTTGAATTTAGGTAAGATGGCATGAGCAATTTTTTAGCAGCAAAGAAAGATGACACTCTAGTTCATAAGTCTATCTGGGGGGATTTTGCCGGTGCTTTGGTTAAGGGTGTCATCTACGCAGCTGTTGCAGCTGCGGCAGCTGCGGCTATGGCTGCAACTATTGCGGCTGCGGCTGCGGCTATCGTTGCAACTGGAGGAGCTGCTGTTGTTGCTATTGGTGCGTCTATGATAGCAACAACAGGAGGTATAGCTGTTGGTGTTGTCTCATCTCTTGCCTTTGCTTATGTGTTTAGTGAAGCGGTGGATGAGATTGCTGATTTTGTTGGAGATTTATTTGGTGAACGCAGTCCAGCAGATGGAAAAATTATGGATGGTTCATCTAATGTCAGGACTAAAAGTGAGCATTCTGCGCGTGCAGCAGGAAAAATACCCCATGATATGTTATGTGCTGAAATATTGTATGACAAAGAGAATCCTCCTAGTAAAATACCTAAGCCTGTGCGTATTTTAGGTGGTATTGCAAAAAAATTAGCTAATTTAACCCCCGTTGGCATGGCATATAATCTTTATGATAGTGTGGCGAATAAGGCTGCCCCATTGCCGCCTCCAGATCCTAATGCACCTAAACCAATTCCATCGCCTGAGCGTGGATTTTGGGAAGGATTTTTCTCACCAGTTGTTGCGGCTAAACATCCTTTCGCATCTGAGGCTGATGGAGATAAAATTTCATGTACTAAATCACATCCATTTACCTCATCTGACCTGTATCTTGCGGAAGGGTCTAAAAAAGTACTTATTAATAGCCAGCCTGCTACGCGAAATGGAGATCGGAGTACCTGCGAGGCGGTAATTAGACATGAACAGAGCGGCAGTAAAGTTAGAATTGGTGGCGCAAGTGTTGTTGTTAGAGATATTATTAGCGGAAAAAATCCAATTGCAACAGTGGCTGGTGAAATTATAGGTGGTCTTCTAGTTGGGGCGTTATCAGGAGGTATTCGAAAATGCCTACAATCGCTCCCATGTATGCTTGGCAAAGAAGCATTTGGCTATGCATTTGGCGGTCTAGCAGGCTTTTCGCTATACAAGGCTTCTTCATCACCAAATCCCATTCATTTTGCGACAGGTGCAAAAGTATTAAGTGGTGTGGATGATTTAGATTTTGTAATAGATCATCATATTCCTATTATGTGGCAGCGCATTTATATTAGTCGCAACACCAATATAGGTATTTTAGGTTCTGGCTGGCGCTTACCTTTTGAGGTTTCTCTGCGAATTGAAGCATCAGATAAATACCCAGATGATGATCAAATTATTTATACCGATATGTCTGGTAGAGATTTAAATTTAGGAACGCTTGAGCTAGGAACAGATATTTATTATTATAATGCTGGTTTTCGTGCTTATCGCACCCTAAATAACCTTTATTTTATTGAAACACTTGAGGGTGAATATCAGATTTTTGAGGAGAATCCTTTAAAAATAAATCACTTGAGATTAGCCTATACCACAGATCGTCATGAAAATTCATTAAGTTATTCTTATGATTCACATGGGTTACTTGTGAGTATTCAAGATGCTTTTGATAATATTAAAATAAATCTAAATTATGAAAATCAAAGAGTCGTATCTGTATTTCAAGAAACTCAAAATGAGTCGCGTTTATTAATCCGTTATGAGTATGATGAAGGTAATCAATTAAACTTAGTTAAAAATGCAGATGCTTATATTACGCGGCGTTTTGAATATGGCAATAATTCTAAAATGATGACTATGCACGAGTATGCAACAGGCTTGCAAGCGCATTATCGTTGGAAGAAACTGACTGAAGAAAATTGGTATGTTGACAGGTATTGGTTGCAAGATCCAAATCAAACCAATCCTTTAGAAGAATTACTTTTAAATTATGATCTTAAGAGCTCTAGTCTGATAGTTACCGAGACAGGCATTGGGAAATCTTATCGTGAATGGAATCAAGATTTTTTAATGACAAAATATACAAATGTATTAAATGAAACATGGGAAATTGAATGGAATGATGCCTCACAACTGCGTAAAGTAATTGACCCACAAAGTGGCATATACGCTTATGAATATGACAAGTTTGGAAATATGTCTTTCAGTGTCGATCCTTTAGGGCAAAAGAAATTTACAGAATGGCATCCATATTTTGCCTTTCCAATCAAAGAGATTGATCATAATGGAAATGCATGGCTCTATAAATATAATGATTTTGCCGATATTATTGCAACAGAAACGCCTGATCATAAAACTACGCATTATCACTATGATAATTCAGGCAATATCATCAAAATTATTGATCCTAAAGGCAATGAAACCAAGTATTCTCATAATCCTTGCGGTCAATTAACTCGTCAGGTGGATTGTTCGGGCAAAATAAGCTCGCTCAATTATGATGATTTTGGACAAATTTATAGCATGATTGATGCAGCTGGCGCGACGATATATTATGAATTTTCTGCGGCAGGTTTATTAAAATCACAAACAAATACACTCGGAAAGCGTCAAACATTTACTTATAATAAAGCTGCTCAGTTAGTTGAATATAAAGACTTTTCAGGAGATACTACCTTCTTAAAATATAATCTGCGCGGTCAGGTTATTTCTAGAACTAACCCTCAAAAACAAACGGTTGTATCCCAATATGATCGCTTTGGAAATTTAGTCAAGTTAACCAATGAAAAAGGTGAATTTTATCAATTTGAACATGATATTTTGCATCGAATTGTGGCGGAATATGACTTAATCGGTCAGAAAAAAGAGTTGCAATATGACTCGCTTAGTCACCTTAAAAAAATCAAGCAATTCCCCTCTAAACAAAATCTAGCTACGCAAAATAATACCGCGAATTCGCGTGCGCTTGTGACAGATTTTGAGCACGATAAAATCGGGCGGATCACCTCTGTTTCTAGCGCAACTATGCGCACTGAGTATCATTATGGAAAATTAAATCTACAGGTTAAACGCGTCACAATCACCGAGCGCATTAACGCTTTTATCGAGAAACGCGAGCCTAAAATTCTTGATCAACTTGAGTTTAAATATGATCTCTTAGGTCAGTTAATTTCTGAAGAGAATCACGCTGGGATTTATGCGCATCAATATGATGAGATTGGTAACTTGTTGGAAACTAAGTTTCCTGATGGGCGTTATCTGCGCAATTTATATTACGGTTCGGGGCATTTGCATCAAGTTAATCTTGAGACCGATGATGAAAAATGGGTGATTGCAGATTACGAACGTGATAATTTGCATCGTGAAATTTTGCGCTCACAAGGTAAACTTAATTATCATACTCAATATGATGCTTTAGGAAGAATCAACAGTCGCGAGGTAAGAATGAGTGGCTTACCGAGCGTATTTGCGCCGCTGATTGACAAACGCTATTCTTATGAT
>BHEQ01000199.1 GCA_003864535.1 Gammaproteobacteria bacterium | reverse complement strand
CTATAGGCGATAGAGTCACACTATTTGTCGTCTAAAATTTAGTTATTTTCAGGTTTTAATAAAATATTGCGCAGTCAGCTTGGTTATTAGAAGGATAGACAACTAAAAAGTAGCCATCATGTTTGAGATAAATTTAATTACATTATGTTAAATAAACAAGATATATAAAAAATATAGTAATGGCTAATTGAACTTAAAACACAAGTTTAGATAGGATAAGTTAAATAAAAATTAAATTCACACTTGAAGCTTAAAAAGCTAACCCCATTGTTAACCTCGTAAAGCAAAAAAGTAAGCTAATTTTAAACTTATGCCCTCTTTATTTTACTCAAGGGTATATTTTTGCTTAAGTTATCTAAACATATTTAAATTGTCTTTAATATTTTTATTTTATTTTATTTATATTTTTTATGAGGGTTTTATTGTGGGAAAAATTATTGGTATTGATTTAGGAACAACTAATTCATGTGTGGCGGTTATGGAAGGCGGTGTAGTCCGTATTATTGAAAACTCTGAAGGTGATCGCACTACTCCATCAGTCGTTGCCTTTGCCGAAGATGGCGAGATTTTAGCAGGACAACCAGCTAAACGCCAAGCGGTGACTAATCCTAAAAATACTTTATTTGCAATTAAACGCTTAATTGGACGCCGTTTTGAAGACAAAGAAGTAAAAAAAGACATTGACTTAGTTCCTTATTCAATTATTAAGGCTGATAATGGCGATGCTTGGGTTCAAGTACGCGATAAAAAAATGGCTCCTCCTGAAATCTCTGCGCGTATTTTAATGAAAATGAAAAAAACCGCTGAAGATTATTTAGGCGAAGAGGTTACTGAAGCTGTTATCACCGTTCCTGCATACTTTAATGATGCTCAACGTCAAGCAACTAAAGATGCGGGGCGTATTGCTGGGCTTGATGTTAAAAGAATTATCAATGAGCCTACCGCTGCTGCATTAGCTTATGGTATGGATAAAGATGTAAGCAAGGATCGCAAGATCGCAGTTTATGATCTTGGTGGCGGTACATTTGATGTTTCAATTATTGAAATTGCTGATGTTGATGGTGAGAAACAATTTGAAGTACTCGCAACTAATGGTGATACTTTTCTTGGTGGTGAAGATTTTGATGCCGCCGTTATTGATTACTTAGTTGCTGAATTTAAAAAAGAATCAGGTATTGATCTTAGAGTTGATCCTCTAGCATTACAGCGTCTAAAAGAAGCTGGTGAAAAGGCTAAAATTGAATTATCTTCAGCGCAACAAACAGATATTAATCTGCCATATATTACCGCTGATAGCACAGGTCCTAAGCATTTAAATATCAAAATGACGCGGGCTAAATTAGAGTCTTTAGTTGAAGAGTTAGTTCTCCGCACGATTGAGCCTTGCCGTCTTGCGCTTAAAGATGCAAAACTTGCGGTCTCTCAAGTTGATGAGGTTATTCTTGTCGGTGGGCAAACTCGGATGCCTATGGTTCAAGAAAAAGTTAAAGAATTCTTTGGTAAAGAACCACGCCGCGATGTAAATCCTGATGAAGCAGTTGCTGCAGGCGCCGCTATTCAAGGTGGTGTTTTAGGTGGTACAGTTAAAGATGTTTTATTATTAGATGTAACTCCATTGTCTCTAGGTATTGAGACTATGGGCGGCGTTATGACTAATCTTATTAATAAAAATACAACTATTCCAACTAAAGCAAGTCAAGTATTTTCAACCGCTGAAGATAATCAACCTGCGGTGACAATTCATGTTCTTCAAGGTGAGCGTCAACAAGCTTCGGGTAATAAATCTTTAGGTAAGTTTGATTTGTCTGATATCCCACCTGCAGGGCGCGGTACACCTCAAATTGAAGTAACTTTTGATATTGATGCAAATGGTATTTTAAATGTATCGGCACAAGATAAAGCTACGGGCAAACAACAATCTATTATTGTTAAGGCTAATTCTGGGCTTTCTGATGCTGAAATTGACCAAATGGTTAAAGATGCTGAATTACATGCTGAGGAAGATAAAAAATTCCAAGAATTAGTAACTGCTAGAAATACTGCAGAGCAAATGATTCATGCTTCAGAAAAATCATTGAAAGATCTAGGTGAGAAAGTCGAACCTACGGAACGCTCTGCGATTGAAAATGCAATTAGCGATCTTAAGTCTGTAGTTAAAGGTGATAATCTAAGCAGCATTACTACAAAAACTGAAGCTTTAAGTGATGTTGCCGGCAAAATGGCTGAAAAACTCTATGCTCAATCAGGAGCTGAAGGCGCAGATAATGCCAAAGCCCAAGATGATGGCGTTGTTGATGCCGAATTTGAAGAGGTCAAAGAGAGCAACGAGCCTGATGATGCAAAAAATGATACAAATGATGATGCAAATAAAGATGCTAAGAAATAATCTATAATATTTTCTAAGCTATACTTATATCCCGCCTATTCTTGCGGGATTTTGCTTATTAATTAATAAGTTACCAATAAATAAATAAAGGTTGATTATGTCACAGCGTGATTATTACGAGATTTTAGGGCTGGCAAAATCAGCCTCTGAAGATGAGATTAAAAAAGCATATCGTAAGATGGCGATGAAATATCATCCTGATCGTAATGCTGATAAAAAAGAAGAAGCTGAAGAGAAATTCAAAGAAGTAAAAGAAGCTTATGAAGCACTTTCAGATCCTCAAAAAAGACAGCTCTATGATCAACACGGGCATGCGGGCATGAACACTCAAGGCGGTGGCGGTGGTGGCGGCTTTGGTGATGTTTTCGGCGATGTTTTTGGCGATATATTCGGAGGACGCGGCGGCGCACAACAGCAACGTGCCTATAAAGGTGAAGATCTTGGGCATGAGCAAGTTATCACTTTAGAAGAGGCTGTTTTTGGCACATCGGTAAGGATTAAAACATCGGTTCATATTGATTGTCATCATTGTAATGGATCTGGCGCAAAACCAGGCACTAAGCCTGTTACTTGCACAACTTGCGCAGGGCACGGGCAAGTACGCATGAGTCAGGGATTTTTTGCTGTTAACCAAACCTGTCCGCGTTGCCATGGACGTGGCACAATGATCAGCGATCCTTGCCGTGAATGCCGCGGTTCGGGTAAATTACCCCAGCAAAAAGTGCATGAAGTTAAAATTCCAGCAGGAGTTGATACGGGTAATCGTATTCGGGTTACTGGAGCTGGTGAATCTGGTGAAAATGGCGGACCAAATGGTGATTTATATGTGCAAATTAAAGTGCGTAAGCATTCTATTTTTGAGCGCATTGATAATAATCTTACCTGCAATGTCCCAATTAGCTTCTCAACCGCAGCTTTAGGTGGCGAGATTGAAGTACCAACACTCGATGGGCGCGTTAGCTTAAAAGTCCCCACAGAAACGCAAACAGGCAAAACATTTCGCTTGCGCGGTAAGGGTATAAAATCTATCCGTGGTGAAGGCGTTGGTGATCTGTTATGTAAAGTTGTGGTAGAAACACCTGTTGGTTTAAGTAAAGAGCAACGCGAGCTCCTCGCCAAATTTGCAGAAACTTTAGGGGAGAAACATATTCCACAGCAACGTGGCTGGCTTAAAGGTGTAAAAAGCTTTATCGATTCACTCGTGGATACTGATCCTAAAAAATAAGATTTCTAAAGAGGACTTCTATAAATTAGATTTTTCAAGGCTTGCGATATTATTAAAAGCCCAGTTTACTGAGGTAAATTAGAATTTTCGTAATATCGTGTCAGCTGAAAAAGCACACATAGATGTGCCCTAAAGCAATCTTGGCAGTGGATAAATACGCACGATATCGCCTTTATTAATCATAGTATTAGGCGGTATTTCGATAAGCGCATCTGCTGTTG
>BHEQ01000198.1 GCA_003864535.1 Gammaproteobacteria bacterium | reverse complement strand
TCCTATAAGAAATCTGCGCGGGTCGTTGGTGATGTTATCGGTAAATATCATCCCCATGGTGATACCGCGGTTTATGATGCCTTAGTTCGCATGGCACAGCCGTTTTCATTGCGCTATACCTTAATTGAGGGACAGGGTAACTTTGGATCAATAGATGGCGATTCACCAGCGGCGATGCGGTATACCGAATCAAAAATGAGCAAGATTAGTGCGGCTCTTTTACAAGATCTTGAGAAAGAGACTGTTGATTTTATTCCCAACTACGACGAATCTGAATATGAGCCCGCAGTACTACCGACGCGTGTACCTAATCTTTTGATTAATGGCTCATCTGGGATTGCAGTTGGGATGGCGACTAATATTCCGCCACATAATATTGGTGAGACGATTAATGCATGTTTAGCCCTGCTTGAAAATCCGCAGCTGACTATTTTAGAATTAATGGAACATATTCCAGCACCTGATTTGCCAACTCAAGGAATCATCAATGGCACTAAAGGTATAGTTGAAGCGTATCATACTGGGCGTGGACGCATGATTATGCGGGCGCGCGCTGATATTGAAGTTGATGCAAAAACAGATCGCGAAACTATTATTATTTATGAGCTGCCATATCAAGTTAATAAAGCTAAATTGGTTGCAAAAATTGCGGAGCTACATAAAAATAAAGCGATTGAAGGAATCTCGCCTGATGGTTTACGTGATGAATCAAATCGCAATGGGATTCGGATTGTAATTGAGCTTAAACGTGGTGAACATGCGGAGGTTTTACTCAATCAATTATATAAACAAACTGATTTACAATGCTCTTTTGGCATTAATATGGTTGCGATTGAAGAGGGACAACCTAAATTATTTAATCTTAAGCAAATACTAGAAGCTTTCTTACGCCATCGCCGTGAAATTGTAACGCGTCGAACTATTTTTGAGCTTAAAAAAGCTCGGGCAAGATCGCATACTTTAGAAGGCTTAGCGGTTGCTTTGGCGAATATTGATGAGTTAATTATATTGATCCGAGAATCTGCAAATTCCGCAGAAGCGAAAGAGAAAATGCTTGCTAAAGCGTGGCCTCCAGGTTCTGTCGCAACAATGCTTGAGCGTGCTACAGAAATTCAAACTCATCCTGATGGCATGATAGGTTTTGGGATGCTTGATGGCAATTATCATTTATCAGATATTCAAGCCCAAGCAATTTTAGAGATGCGTTTACATCGTTTAACAGGGCTTGAGCAAGATAAAATTCATTCTGAATATCGCGAGATCTTAGCAATGATCGAAGGTTTGATTGAGATTTTAGTTAATCCAGATCGCTTAAAAGAAGTAATCCGTGAAGAGCTTGATGCGGTGCTTGTGCAGTTTAAAGATAAGCGTTTAACAGAAATTCGTGAATCAACAGATGATATTAATTATGAAGATATGATCGTTAAAGAAGATGTTGTCGTTACTTTGTCACATCGCGGTTATGCTAAATATCAAAAACTGAGTGATTATCAAGCGCAAAAACGCGGTGGTCGTGGTAAATCTGCCGCAAAAGTTAAAGACGAAGATTATGTTGAACATTTAATCATCGCCTCAACTCATGCGCAACTAATGTGCTTTGCCTCCAGTGGTAAAGTATATTGGATTAAGGTTTATAACTTACCAGAAGCTGGGCGAGCTGCGGCTGGTCGTCCAATTATAAATCTGCTAAATTTAGATGAAGGTGAGAAAATAACTTCAATTTTACCCGTTGAAGAATATCGTGAAGATCAATATATTTTCATGGCGACCAAACAGGGGGTTGTTAAGAAGACATCTTTGGATAAATTTAAAAATCAACGCTCTAATGGTTTGATTGCAATAACTTTAGATGATGGAGATGCCTTAATTGCAACGGCAATTACCACCGGTACAAACGATATTATGTTGTTTGCCTCAGGCGGTAAAGCTAATCGCTTTAGTGAGGAAGATATCCGCGGCACAGGACGAGGATCGCGTGGTGTTCGCGGTATGAATCTGGCGCAGAATGAGTGTGTTATCTCTTTGATTATTCCTATTGTTGATGGCGTAATTATCACCGCTACTGAAAATGGTTATGGCAAACGGACGCGCATTGAGGAATTCACCGCGCATAAACGTGGCGGTAAAGGCATGATTGGCATCCAAACATCTGAGCGTAACGGCGCGGTTATTGGTGCAGCCCTTATTGCTGAAGATCAAGAGCTTATGCTGATTTCTAGCAATGGTATTTTAGTGCGCACCCGCGTTGCTGAAGTTTCTATTTTAGGACGGAATACTCAAGGTGTACGTTTGATTCGTTTAGATGAATCAGATAAACTTGTTGGATTAACCGCCTTAGAAGCTAGCGAAGAGATTGTTATTGATGAAACTCTAATCATTAATTCTGAAGCTAATATTGATAACGTCGGCACAGATACAGATGCAAGCACAAATGATGAAACTGATATTATTGATCCAAAAGATAATGGATCAGATGAATAAGAATTATGAGTAGCTAAAAATAAAACTATAGTTAGATAAAACCTTATCTACATAAAAAACCTTTTAATTTATATTAATATGAATTAAAAGGTTTTTTAGTAAACGCTAATTAAACTGATGTTCCACGTGGAACATGTTTTGACAAACCTTTATAAATTAGAGCAAGATTAGAGTTTGTAATACTCTCTCTTTTGCTATAATTAACCTACTTCCAGATAACCTTTGAGGACACTATGAGCCAAATTCACGCATCTCGCATTTTGATTTTAGATTTCGGATCACAATATACTCAACTTATTGGCAGGCGCATTCGAGAAATAGGAGTGTATTGTGAGATTTATCCTTGGGATGTTGCTCCACAAAAGATAGTTGATTTTGATCCACACGGAATTATCCTATCTGGCAGCCCAGAATCGACAACGCAAGCTAATTCCCCCAGAGCACCTTCAATTGTTTGGGGTAAAAATATTCCAATTTTAGGTATTTGCTATGGAATGCAAACTATAGCCGTGCAAATGGGGGGTAAAACCCAGGGATCTTTAACCAGCGAGTTTGGCTATGCAAATGTCAAAATTAGCGCTCAATCGCGCTTGCTAAAAGATTTAAATGATAATCAAGATGATGATAATGGCGATGCGCCGCAAAATCAACAAAGCTTAGATGTTTGGATGAGTCATGGTGATAAAGTAACTACTGTTCCGGATGGATTTATCATTACAGGATCATCAGCAAATTGCCCAATTGCGGTGATGGAAGATATATCTAATAGAATATTCTGTGTTCAATTTCATCCAGAGGTTACCCATACCAAGCAAGGAGAGGCGATTTTGGCACGTTTTGTCCTTGATATTTGTAAGTGTAAACCTAATTGGCTAACAAATAATATTATTGAAGAAAATATCATCCACATTCGTGAAAAAGTAGGCACTGATCATGTTATTTTAGGTCTTTCAGGCGGGGTTGACTCCTCAGTTGTCGCCGCGTTATTACATAAAGCACTTGGTACCCAATTAACTTGTGTTTTTGTTGATACGGGTTTATTGCGCTTGCATGAGGGCGATCAAGTAATGGCAACGTTTGCGCAGCATATGGGCGTAAAAGTAATTCGTGTTGATGCTGAAGTTAGATTTTTAAGTGCCTTAAAAGGAGAAAGGGATCCTGAGAAAAAACGCAAAATTATCGGCGGGCTCTTTGTGGATATTTTTGAAGAGGAATCAAATAAAATCAAGGATGCCAAATGGCTTGCTCAAGGAACTATTTATCCTGATGTGATTGAGTCCGCAGGCACTAAAAACGGCAAAGCCCATGTAATTAAATCTCATCACAATGTTGGTGGCTTACCTGCACATATGCGTTTAAAAT